>CAJLRT010000009.1 GCA_905209135.1 uncultured Eubacteriales bacterium | reverse complement strand
GCGTATGCCCGCAGTTCTGGGAATGCCCGCAGCGGGCCTTTTCCGGATTTTTCGACAGCAGCCGCCGTCAATACAGGGAATTCTGCCTCTCCGTTCCCAAATAACGGCGAGAAGCACGCCCTTTGGCGCGGCTGTGTACAATATAAGGGAGGCGAATACAAATAAAAATGGAGGACGCCAATGTCAATATACAATCAAAACGGATTTAACTGTAACTGCTGCAATACGGGCGGTTCATGCGGCTGTCCCTGTCCGATTCGGCCTTGCTGTCCCACTGGCTCGACTGGCCCCACCGGCCCGACTGGCCTGACAGGCCCAACTGGTCCTACCGGTCCTACCGGCCCTACCGGCCCGACTGGTATAGGCATCACCGGCGCCACGGGTGCAACGGGCGCCACCGGCGCCACGGGCGCAACGGGGCCTATGGGCCCAATCGGCCCGATCGGCTTTAGCGTTACCGGCGCGACAGGCGCGACCGGTCCGATGGGTCCGACGGGCCCCAGCGCGGGCCCGACCGGTGCAACGGGCGCCACCGGCGCCGACGGTATAACCGGCGCAACCGGCGCGCGCGGCATTACGGGGCAAGACGGCATTACCGGCGCGACTGGGCCTATGGGAAACACCGGCCCCACCGGCGCGACGGGCGCAACCGGCCCGACGGGCGGCACGGGTGCGACAGGCGGCACGGGCGCTACGGGCGCAACCGGTCCGACCGGCCCCACGGGTTTTACCGGCCCCACGGGTGCAGCCGGCGCCACCGGCCCCAGGGGCGCTGACGGCGCAATCGGTCCTACGGGCGCGACGGGCGCGACCGGCGCAACCGGTCCGACCGGCCCGACTGGTCCGACTGGTCCGACTGGCCCGACCGGCCCGACTGGTCCCACTGGATTTACTGGTCCCACGGGTGCGGCAGGCGCCACTGGTCCGACCGGCGCGACCGGCGCGACGGGGTCAACCGGCGCAATCGGTCCGACGGGTCCTACGGGCGCAGACGGCGCAACCGGCCCCACGGGCGCGACCGGCCCGACCGGAGCAGACGGTGCAACCGGTCCGACCGGCCCTACGGGCGCAGACGGCGCTACTGGACCTACCGGGGCGACTGGCCCGACGGGCGCAGACGGCATTACCGGCCCTACCGGCGCCACTGGCGGAACCGGCGCAACCGGGGCCACCGGCGCAACCGGAGCCACGGGCGCAACCGGAGCCACGGGCGCAACCGGCGCAACGGGTGCCACCGGCCCTGCCGTAACCGCTGCGGACTGCGCCTGCGTCGCACAGATGCGCAATATACTTCAGCAGATTATCGACCTGTACCCCACGGACAACATCGAGGTATCTATGGAAAGCGGCAACAACGCCTCCGGCAGACCTGGAAGCCTGCTGCCCGGCCCGAATACCAACCCCAACGCCGGGCTGCTGCAGCTCACCAATGCGCAGGGCGTGCCGCAGGAAGCGCTGTCTATCTGCCGGATCGCCGCGGTCCGGATTACGAGCGCCGAATACAACGATGCAATCACCTATCTGCCGGAGCCCAGCCCCGCGCCAAGCGGCTGCAACGCGGACTGCGAGGCCGCCGTCCGTTCCTATCTGCCGGTCGGCACGACAGGGGCAAGCATCAACGCCGGCGGCCAGACGGTCGCCAACGGCAGGGTTCTGATCAATGAATTCGGAGTCGTCGTCATCGTCGGCAATGAAAACAGCAATCCCACCTTTGTTTCCACCTGCAAAGCGGAGGTCATAACCACCTGACCCCAATACAAGCTCCGGCGGGAGATTTTCTCCCGCCGGAGTTGCTTACGGCAGATATATGCGTCCCAGCCGCCCGCCCAGCCTGCACAGAATTTCATTGGAAATGGTGCCGCACCAGCCTGCGAAGTCCTCGCAGCGTATTTCGGCCGAACCGTCCCGGCCGATGAGCGTGACGACGTCGCCCTGCTTCACGCCTACAATCCCGCTCACGTCCGCCAGAAGCTGATCCATGCAGATGCGCCCGATCACCGGCGCGCGCTGGCCGTGTATGAGCACATGCGCGCCGGAGCCGGACAGGCTGCGCGGAATCCCGTCCGCATAACCGGCCGTCACCACGGCCGCCGCCATATCGGTGCGGGCGGTATACGCCCTGCCGTAGCCCACGCTTTCGCCCGCCGCAACGCGCCGTACCTGCGCCACCCGCGCCCGCAGCGCCAGCGCCGGCTGCAGATCGGCCTGCGTCCGCGTTTGTCCCTGCTGGCTCAGCACGCCGTATAAGCCGATGCCGACGCGCGCAACGTCGCCGCTGAACTCCGGGTAGTTCATCAGTCCGTAGGTGGCCTGCGCGTGCGTCTGAAAGCCGTGCAGCCCGCGCTCCCGCAGCATTTCGACCGCCGCGCGGAACCTGGCCGCCTGCGCGGCTGTGAACGCGCGCGCCTGCTCCGTCAGCTCATCGGCGACGCACAGGTGGGTGAACACGCCGTCCACTCGCAGCCATTTGAGGCTGCAGAGCGCGTCGAGGGCCGCGCCGTCCATCGCGTCCGTCCCCAGCCGGTGCATTCCGGTGTCCAGGGCCAGGTGTACGTGCAGCCGTTTTTTCTGCGCATCTAGCGCCTGCGCGTGCGCGGCGTCCACAGCGGTCTGCGCCAGCCTCCACCGCCAAAGGGCCGCGGCTTCGCGCGGATCAGTATACCCCAGCACAAGGATGCGCCCGCGCGCCATGTGCCGGCGCAGGCGGATTCCCTCCTCCAGGGTGGCGACGGCGAAGTCGCGCACGCCGCAGCGGTACAGGGTCTGCGCCACGCGCACATCCCCGTGCCCGTACGCGTCGGCCTTGACCACCGCCATGATCCTGACGCCCTGCGGCGCCAGGCCCGCGAGCGCCCGCGCGTTGTGCCGGAGAGCCGACAGGTCCACTTCCGTCCAGGCGCGGCCTGCAAAGGTGCGGCCTGCAAAGGTGCGGCCCGCGAGGGTGCGGCCTGCAAAGGTGCGGCCTGCAAAGGTGCGGATCATACGTATTCCCTCCAGACTGTTACAATAAACCCGTCCACATTGTTGCCCGAAACCTGATAGCACCCGCACGCCGGCGCCGTATCGGGGCCGAACTGCTCTTCCGGCACAAAATAAATCTCGAACCGCCGCGGCTTTTCGGAAAACCATAGGTGCTCGCCGTCGTGCCGGTACTGCCGCAGCAGCCCGATATACTCCTCCAGGCACAGACCGTATTCCGCCATGATCCGCGCGTGCGGATGCCCCACATACCGGAAATGCCAGGGCTCGTGGGCAATGCCCGTCACATGTTCCTTGCCCGCGGGATACCGCTCAATGAACCCGTACTCCGCCGCCAGCCGGCGAAACCGCCCGCACGCGCCCGTATTGGGGAACAGCGGCCGGATCGGGTCGATCTGCGCGGCGTTCTGCGCCAGGTCGACGGCAAGCCCCGTCTGGTGCTCGCTGCCGCCGGGCGGGGCGACGAATGCGCGGGCGAAAGCCTCGCCGTGCTCGGCCCTGGCCGCGTCGTACAGCCGCCGCTGTTCGGCCGCGCTCCGGTATCCGTCCGCAGGCACAATCTCGTCCCCGCTCCGGATGTCGCCGAACAGCCGCAGCAGAAGATTCGCCGTGCGCGCCTCCAGTTCGGCCGTCCGCCCGCCGATGGTCACGGGCACGCGCGGCGGCCCCGTTTCCGTCTGTGCAATCGGGTGCGCCGCGCTCACCAGCACCAGCCCGCCGGCGTGCATGCGCGGCGCGTATGCCGTGCGCGCCCTCATCTGCGCAGCCCCGTACGGATCAGCGTGTCAATAAGCTCTGCAAACGTCATGCCAACACCGCGCATCATATTGGGAAACCGGCTGTGCGCAGTAAAGCCCGGAATGGTGTTTACCTCGTTGAATACGACCCGCCCCTCGGGCGTCAGAAACATGTCCACGCGCGCAAACCCGGAACAGCCGAGCGCCCGGTAGACCGTCTCCGCCGCGCTGCATATGCGCGCGGCGGTCTCATCGTCTATGCGCGCCGGCATGTGGATTTTGGAGCTTTTGAGCGTGTACTTTTCATCAAAGTCGAAGAACCCGTCGGAAAGTTCAATCTCATCCACAGCGCCCACGGTGAGCTGGTCTTCGTTTCCGATCACGGCGCAGCCCACCTCGAACCCGGGCACCCCCTGCTCGACGATGACCCGGTCGTCGTGCTCAAATGCGGCCCGCACCGCTTCCCAAAGCTCCCCGCGGTCGTCCACTTTCGTAATCCCGAACGACGACCCGGCCCGCACGGGCTTGACAAACAGCGGGCAGGCGAGCGCGGCGGTTTCCCGCATCAGCTCGCCGGGCGTGACCCGTGCGGAGAAAACGGCCGCGGCGGGCGTGTCCACGCCGGCCAGCGCCGCCAGCCTGTGCGCGCGGTCCTTGTCCATGCACAGCGCCGAAGCGAGCGTGCCGCAGCCGATCACCGGTACCCCCGCGAGCTCGAACAGCCCCTGCACCGTTCCGTCTTCGCCGTTCTTGCCGTGCAGAACGGGAAAGACCGCGTCTATGCGCGTGCACTGCACGCCGCCGTGCTCCGGGAACTCCAGCAGCGCCTTTGCATGATAGTTCTGCGCAAAGGCGGCGGGCACGCAGCGGCCGGACTGCCGCCACCGGTCGTTCAGGATGTCCGCGCGGTCGCCGTAATAGCGGAACCAGTCCCCCTCTTTCGTAATCCCGATCAGTACCGGCTCGTACCGCTGCGCGTCTATGTGCCCGATCACGGAGAAAGCCGACTGGAGCGAAATGTCGTACTCGCTCGAACGTCCCCCGAACAGGACGGCGATTTTCGGTCTGTCCATATATTTCCTCCCAGGTATTTTAAAAATAAAAACTTCCTGCTCTATGGTACCAGAGCAGGAAGTTCTGTTTTTCAGGATTCAAATGCAGAAGCCTGTTTATTTTCTTTCGGAATTCTTACGATTTTCTGACAGGCTCGCTGGGCAGGAATATGGTAAAGGCCACCGCGTCGTTGGCGCTCGTGGCGGTAATAGTGCCGCCGTGCAGCTCCACTATCTCCTTCGCAATGGCGAGCCCCAGCCCTGCGCCGCCCGTCTTGGTGGAACGGGATGTGTCCAGCCGGTAGAACTGCTCGAAAATGCGCCTGAGCTTTTCTTCGGGTATGGTGTCGCCGTCGTTGATAAACTGGATGTATACGCCCTCGTCTGTCCGCACGGCGCCGACGGAGATTTCCCCGCCCTCATAGCTGTAGCTCACGGCGTTGCGGATGAGGTTGTCGAAAACCCGTTCCATCTTGGCCACGTCGCAGCGTATTTCAATGCCCGGCTCCATGCGCAGCGTATAGCGAAGCTGTTTCTGGTCGAACAGGGGCCGAAACTCGTAGCAGATCTGTTCCAGCATGCGCGAGAGGTCCACCCGGCTCGGCTCGAGCGTCAGCCTGCTGAGATTGAACCGCGTAATCTCAAAGAATTCATTGATAAGCTCTTCCAGCCGTTCGGCCTTATCCAGGGAGATGCCGAGGTATTTTTCGCGCAGCTGTTCGGAAATCTGCGGCTCGTCCCGCAGCAGGGTCAGGTATCCGATCACCGAAGTCAGCGGCGTCTTGAGGTCGTGCGCGAGGTAGACGATCAGGTCGTTTTTCCGCTGTTCGGCCTCTCGGGCGAGGCGGGCGTTGCGCATTGCGTCCTGTTTAACGCGGTTCATCCGGTTTTCTATGTCCTTGAGCTCCTTTGGCAGGCGGATGAACTGGTCGTCGTTGGCGACGAGCTGGTCGCTCGCGGCTGCGATCGTCGCCACAAACCGCTGGCTCTTGCGCCAGTAGTAAATGATGAGGCAGAACACAAGGATAATCCAGCCGAGAATCAGCACGACGATACTGTTGTCATAGAGGATCTGCAGCGGCCGGTACAGCAGCTCGTCCCCATGCCAGGTCATGGAGGAAAGGGAGAAGTACATGCCGAAAAACAGCAGCAGATACCCGCCGGTAAACAGCATAAGCGAGAGAAGAAACCTGGTAAATACGGTGCGCGCGAGGTCGGAACCCGACCGCGCCCAGTCCTGCTTATTCAATCGTATACCCCACTCCCCACACAGTCTTTACAAATTTCGGCCTGCGGGACGGCTCGTGCATTTTGTCCCGCAGCCGGGCCACGTGCGCCATTACGGTGTTGTTGTTGTCCAGGTATTTTTCGCCCCATACCGCTTCAAACAGCTCTTCGGAGGAGACGACTTTGCCCCTGTTCTGGCACAGGTGCCAGAGTATGGAAAACTCAATGGGGGTCAGGGCGAGCGGTTTGCCGTACAGGGTGCACTTGTGCGTTTCGCTGTTGATGACAAGCCCGGAGAAGTCATACTCCGTCACAGTCTCGTCCGCCTTGTCGCCCTGGTTGTATTTCGTATATCTCCGCAGCTGCGTTTTGACCCGCGCGACAAGCTCCAGCGGATTGAAAGGCTTTGTGACATAGTCGTCCGCGCCGAGAGTCAGGCCCATGATCTTGTCCATGTCCTCCACCTTTGCCGTCAGCATGATTACAGGGAAGTAGTGCTCCTCCCGTATTTTCCGGCACACGGAAAAGCCGTCCTCGTCGGGGAGCATAACGTCCAGAATCGCAAGGTCGAACGGCGTGTCCGCCACGCATGCGAGCGCCTGCCTGGCGGTGTGAAACTTGTATACGTTGTAGTTTTCATTTTTCAGGTATAGTTCAATGAGATCGGCAATTGGCCGTTCGTCGTCCAGAATCAATATGTTGGCGCTCAACAAAGTTCACCTCTCAGCAGGGAATGCTCCGTTCACTGTGCATACGCGTTCAGCCGTCCCCGCCGCGAAACCCGGCGGCGCTTTGCGCTGCAAACCGGCCGCTGTGCGGGACAAGCCGCCTTTCATTGTTGCAGTATACGCCGAACGCTCTCAAAAGTCAATAGCCGGCCGACCCGGCGCCCTTTCCGCCCCCGCTCCTGCCCGTGCCCGCAGCGCACCAAGCCGCGTATTTCTCCGCCGTACCACGCCGCGCTGCGCACTCCGCTCCGGCCCGCGCCCGCCCCGCGCCGCCGCGCATTTTCCGTACAGATAAAACCGCCGGTGATGGGGTCAACATCACCGGCAGTTTATAAAGGGGAGATTCAAGCAAGGCAATTATTTGCCCGGAGAGTGTTTTCTCCGAAGCAAAGCGCTGGCCGCCGCAGTGCCGCTGGCAAGCAACAGGAGGGCAAGCAACCAGGGCTGGAAGCTGTCTCCGGTGCTCGGGTTTTGGGAATCGGGCTTCGGCGCTTCCGGCTTCGGCGCTTCCGGCTGCTCCGGTTCCTCCGCAGCGGTATTCGCGCGATAAGTGTTTGTGAACTCAGCGGCGGTATATTCGTATTCAGTTTTGCCCCAGAGTTCCTCCTCGGCGCTCAGGTTTGCGAACCGGACGCTGATTTCGCCGGAATTGTCCATGTAGGGAACAACGCCCCACACGGTCTCATCATAGGTCCAGTCCGCCGCTTCACCGTTTACTTCGGCAATGGCAAAGCCCTCGGAGAGGTTCCGGAATGTCTCTTCGGAAACGCGGATGGAATAAACCCCCTCGAAAGTCCCTGCGCCGGTGGTCTCGATAGTATCGTTCAGTATTTCAAATTCAGCCGGCGTGTCGCTTTCAATCATCGCAA
Source organism: uncultured Eubacteriales bacterium (assembly GCA_905209135.1). GTDB lineage: Bacteria > Bacillota > Clostridia > Oscillospirales > UMGS1783 > UMGS1783. The sequence continues at coordinate 7,136 of CAJLRT010000009.1, read as the reverse complement.
ACTGGAAAGTCTGCGCACCGGGCGCGGCGCTGCCGTCCTGCACGACCGTTTTAACGATGGGAACGTTGATGGTGTAATGCACTTCAGTGGCGGCAATCTTTTTCCACAGCGCTGTCAGAACGACGTTTTTGCGCGGCATGCCGAAAGTGTCGTTGGCCTGGTGTGTTTCGCTGTCCAGATCAAGCTGCCAGCCGAGGAACTGATAGCCGTTTTCACCGATCGTAGCCGCTTCGGAAAGCGCGCTCGCGCCGGGGGAGGCGACGGTGACGATGGCGTTGACTTTGTACGACTTCGTTTCGGGGAGAGCCGCCGTCAGGTCGTCCGCAAGCTCGCCCCAGTTATAGGTCACGCTGTACAGCGTCGAATCCGCCGCAAGCTTGAGAAGGAGCCAATAGGGAGCCTTTTGGCTGCTGTGTCCGAACGCGGCTTTTGTAATGCCGTCGCTTTCGCCGAGTGTGATGGATGCAGTCGTCGCGCCGGACATTACATTGCTTTTGCTTACGGCCTTGCCGCTCGCGTCCGTCCGGCAGCCATACTTGTCGCCGCAGACAATTTTGTAGCTGTCCAGGTAGTAGCCCTCCTGAAAGCCGATGGTCACGCCGTTTGCAACGGCGGCTCCGGTAGTGGAGGCCGCGCTGTTTCTCGTCAGGTTCGCCGTGCCGACGGAAACGGAAGCGAGCCCGTCGAGTTCGCCGTTGTTCTGCCCGCCGGAAGTCAAGGCGTCATAGCCGAAAGACTGGGCCGAGTTGTAATACTGTTCGCTGAGTCCGCCTGCGCCCTGCTGACCTTTTGCAGATACCGTCATCGGCAAGATCATGAGCGTCAGTATGAGACAGACCATCATGCTGAATAACCGTTTTTTCATCATCCATATTCCTCCTGCAATTCAATTGCTTTTATGGGACGGAATATGAAATACAACATAATATGAATTATGTGATATGATTGCGACCAAATTCCAATATCCAGTCGCAATCATAGGCGAATTGGCCCTGCCATAGCGCTTCCCGCGGGCAAAAAAGCAGGCATAACAAACTCAGCCGAGAATGCAGAATCACTGTCGGCCGGATTTGTTATGCCTTATTTTGTATTCATGAACAAAGTTTTTATCGCAGAAAAGGGGAATCCCCTATTGCCACGCTATAATAAAGATGATATAATAAACCTGTCATTATGTAGTGGGTAAGAATTTGAAGTACGACATAATTCATATTATGTTGTAAACAGGATTTGACCAACTGCATTCAGGCCTTCACGGTGTCTGACGCCCGTCTCAATGGTGTAAATTCTCGTGGTTTCCACGTTGCTGTGCCCAAGCAGGTCGGCCAGCCGTACAATGTCTTTTTCAAGCTGGTAAAACGTCCTTGCAAACAGATGGCGCAGGTTGTGCGGAAACACCTTGTCCGGGTTCACGTGCGCTTTTCTGCACAGCATTTTCATCTCGCGCCATATATTGGACCTGTTCAGCGGTTTCCCGCCGTTTGTAACGAATACGCAGCCGGATTTGATGCCGGCTTTTTTTATATAATTTTTTAAAATGCGCTGGAGCTGTACCGGTATGAAAATAATCCGGGTTTTGTTTTTGCAGCTTACCACGGCGCGCCCATCCGCTACGGCTTCTGCCGTAATATACTGCAGCTCGCTAACGCGAATGCCCGTGCCGCAGATGGTCTGCAAAACAAAGGAAATGCGGCTGTTCCCGGCGGCGTTTACCAGCCTTTTGTATTCCGCGGCCGTCAGTTCGCGCTTTTCGTTGGCAAACATCTGGCGCTGAATTTTTAAAAGTTTTACGCAGCAGTCCTGCCTGCCTGTAAACTGCAAAAATCGGTTGATAGCGACCAGCCTGCTGTTTACGCCGGCGGGCTTGAATTTTTCGCAAAGCGCCGCTTTGTACTTTATAACGAATTCTTTTGTCAGGGGACGGTTGTGCAGCGCCATACAGAAAGCGCCTGCGTCTCGGACGTATTTGTCCACCGTCGACTTGCATTTTTCCTCACCCCATAGGTGCTTTTCAAAATCGGATATAGCGCCGGTCAATGATTGTGTCCTCCATTTCTTTTATTCATTTATATCCTTTGCAGCAAAAATGATTTTACTCAATTGGAGAAACTTTTCACAATTGACATTATTTTCTAAAGCGGATATAATAGGTTCCGAGGTGATCTATACATGAAAATACTCGTAACCGGCGGCGCCGGTTTTATCGGCTCCACAATGGTAAACCTGCTGGAGAGCAAGGGCCATTCCGTGGCGGTAATCGACAACCTGTCTACGGGAAAGCTGGAGAACCTGGCGACCCGGCGGCCGGATACGGCGTTTTATCTGCAGGACGTAAGGAATGCTGAAATTGCGAAGATATTTGAAATCGAACGTCCGGAGCTTGTAATCCACTTTGCCGCGCAGGCGTCGGTCATCGACTCGGTGCTGGACCCGGTCTACGATGCGGACGTGAATCTCATGGGGCTGCTGAACCTGCTCAAAAACAGCAGGGAATACGGCGTGCGCAAATTTATTTTCATCTCCACCGGCGGCGCGATCTACGGCGATGCGGACGTAATCCCCACGCCGGAGACCTATGTGCCGGAGGTGCTCTCCCCGTACGCGCTGACCAAGCATACGTCGGAGGGCTATTTGAAGATATACAACAAGCTGCACGGGCTGTCCTACAGCGTGCTGCGGCTTGCGAACGTATACGGCCCGCGCCAGGTCCCCAAGGGCGAGTGCGGGGTCATCCCCATCTACTTTGAGCGCTGCCTGCGGGGGGAGGACGCGAAGCTGTTCGCCTATGCCGACATGCCCGACGGCACCTACCGCGACTATGTCTATGTGGACGACGTGTGCGACGCCGTGCTGCGCTGCCTTGACGGCGGCGACGGGGAGATCTTCAATGTCGGCACGGGCGTGGAAACCTCCACGCGCGGCGTGTTTGACATGATAAAGCGCCTGACCGGCGCGCGCAGCGGACTGCTTGTGGAGGGCGCGCGCGCGGGCGACGTCCGCCGCGGCATACTTGACGCGGGCAAGCTGCGCCGTTTCGGCTGGTCGCCCACAGTGGACATTGAGGAAGGCCTGCGCCGCACCTATCTTTGGCTTAAGGGCGAATAAACGCAAAAATGCGGCGGCGGAAGTCCCCGCCGCCGCAAATAAGGCGGGACATAAGATTTATGTCCCGCTTTTGCTGTATGCAAAAAATATATTCGGCTGTAAGCGCCGGGCAAGCGCTCCCGTCAGAGCGCGCCTTTCGTAGACCACACGCCCGGCACGCGCTGCTCCGCGGACGTCGCCATATCAAGCGCTTTGGCGAACGCCTTGAAGCAGGCTTCGGCGATGTGGTGGCTGTTCTCGCCGCTGAGCAGCTTGAAATGCAGATTCATCTGCGCCGTGTAGCTCACGGCGTAGAAAAATTCGCGGAAAAGCTCGGTGGGCATGTCCCCGATCGCTTCGGTGGCGTAGCGCACGTCGCTTGCATAGTAGGGCCTGCCGGACAGATCCAGCGCGCAGAGCACGAGCGCATCGTCCATGGGCAGGATGCACTGTCCGTAGCGGCGGATGCCCGCCTTGTCGCCCGCGGCCTGCCGGATGGCGGTTCCGAGCGCGATGCCCACGTCCTCGACGGTGTGGTGCTGGTCCACGTGCAGGTCGCCGTCGCAGCGCAGGGAGAGGTCGAATACGCCGTGCCGCGCAAAGCCGTCCAGCATGTGGTCAAAAAAACCGACGCCGGTATGGCATTCGCATGTTCCGTGCCCGTCCAGGCAGAGCGTGAGGGAGATATCCGTCTCCTTCGTCTGCCGCCGTACTGTCGCCGTTCTGCTGTCCATGGTCCGCACCTCCGTTTTTTCCCTAAAAGAATACCACATTTTTTCGCCTGAATCAAGGCCGCGCGAATCCTGGGACAGCCTTTTTTAACAATTTTTGCCCGGTTTTTGCTTGCGTCCTCGACACGGGCGCGCTTTTATAGTAAAATATGTGTGAATAACGACGTGTATTTGCGGCGCGGTATTGCATATACGCCGCCCTGCGCCGCATGTCCGCCGCCCGCGCGGCGCATACTATGAAAACCGGGGGTGCTTTGCATGCGTTCTGAATTTACTGAAAATATCTATGCTGCCGTCCGCAGAATCCCGCGCGGCCGCGTGGCCTCGTACGGGCAGATCGCCGCCATGGCGGGCCGGCCCCGCGCGGCGCGCATCGTCGGCTACGCGCTGCACAACAACCCCGACCCCGGGCAGATTCCCTGCCACCGCGTCGTATTCCGCGACGGCTCTACCTGTACGGGCTACGCTTTCGGCGGCCCCGGCGTGCAGCGTGAACTGCTGCGGGAAGAGGGCGTGGAGTTCGACGAACAGGGCAGGGTGGACATGTCCCGCTTCCGCTGGGACGGCGCGGACTGAGCCGCCTGTGCCGTTTACGGCTGGCGGTACGAATGGAGTAATGGAATGAACCGTAAAAAATGGAAGGCGAAGCTGATCCGCACCTTGGTGATCGCGGCGCTGCTGCTGCTGATTATAGGCGCGTTTTATCTGATCCTGACAAATTACCTTCCCGATTTAATCCCCGTCCTGCGCCGCGGCAGCCAGGAGGAGATAGAGGCGTATATCAAGCAGACCACCGGCTTTCGCGGCGTGATACTCGTCGCGCTGCTGCAGTGCCTGCAGGTGCTCAGCATCGTGTTCCCGGGCGCGCCCATCCAAATTGCGGCCGGCATCGTATACGGCGCGCCCCTGGGCGCTGCCGTCTGCCTGCTCAGCTTTGTCGCGGTCAATTTCGCCATCTTTTCCGTTGCGCGCCGGCTCGGCGGCAAGCTCAACGACTGGATCGACCTGGAGCCGCCTCAGTCGGGATTTTTCCGCGACCAGTCGCACCCCGCTTTTAAAGTGTTTATCGTCAATCTGCTCCCCGTCATCCCCAACGGGATTATTCCGTATCTCGCGGCGCGGACGCAGGTCACAAGCCGCGGCTATGTCCTGGGCACGCTGTGCGGTTCTTTGCCGAGTATTCTTTTCATGTGTTCTGTCGGGCACACAATCTTAAAAGGGAATTTCTGGGCGGCAGGCCTGCTCTTCGCGGGCTTCTTGCTGCTGGTGGTCGTTTTGTGGTGGAAGATGGAGCCGCTCATGTCGTGGGCGGAACGCCGCCGCAGGCGTATTGCCGCCCGGTTCAGAAAATAAATCTGCAGGAGGGCTTATTATGCTTGTAAACACATATCCGATCCCGGTCCAGGGCGGGGAGGGCAGCCTCACCGTCTATCTTCTGGACGAGCGGCATCTGGCCGCGCCGCCGCCGCGCCCGATGGTGGTGGTCGTACCGGGCGGGGCCTACGGCGGCATTGCCCCGACCGAGGGCGAACCTGTCGCGGTACAGTTGCTCGCGCGCGGCTTCAACGCGTGCGTACTGCAGTACGATGTCAAGCCCGCAGTGTTCCCGACGGCGCTGCAGGAGCTGGCGCTCGCCGTCGCACTGGTGCGGGACAACGCCGCGCAGTTCAATATCGACCCAAACCGCATTGTCGTGGCGGGCTTTTCCGCGGGCGGGCACCTGACGGCTTCGCTCGGCGTGCTCTGGCACCATGCTTTCCTCAGCGAGAAGTGCGGCATGGCAAACGAGCGCTTCCGCCCGAACGGCCTTGTGCTGTCCTATCCGGTCATCACATCCGGAAAATACGCGCATCAAGGCAGCATACGCAACCTGCTCGGCAGCCGTTACGGCGACCCGGAGCTGATGGAGCTTGTCAGCCTGGAAAAACAGGTGACGCCGAACATGCCGCCGACGTTTTTGTGGCATACGTTTGAGGACGAGGCCGTTTTTACCGAGAACTCGCTGCTGCTCGCCGCCGCCATGCGCCGGGTAAATGTGAAGTTTGAAATGCATATTTTCCCGGAAGGTCCCCACGGATTCTCTCTGGCCACCGCAGAAGTGGCGGGGGAGAACGAGCGCATGATCAGCCCCGTCGCCGCCCAGTGGCTGGGCCTTGCGGCTGACTGGATCCGGCATCTGCGGTAAGGGGGGCGGGCTTTGGTTACATACGCGCTGCTGCAAAATCCGGGCCACAACCGCGTTTACTATGAACAGTCCAGGGCCATGGCGCTCGCCGAGCTTCAAATCGCGGCTTCCGGCGCGGGCTTTTCCTGTGAAAACGCGCGGGTCGAACCCCTTGCCGGCGTGCCCTATTTCCTGTTTGATACGCAGTCTCCGCTGCCGGCGCCTGCGCTCCGCCGCGTCTGCGGCCTTTCCTTTCTGTACGCCGTCTATCAGGTGGAAGACGGCGGCGCGCTTTTGCGCCCCGTTGCGCGCACCGACGTCCCGTATGCGGACGAGGGAATCGGCCGAATCCTGAAATATACGGGCAAGACCAACGAACTGTTCACCCGTATGCTGCTTCATCTTGCCGTGTCCGCCTCTGATTTCGGGGATCAGCCCCCGTCCGAGCTGTGGCTGCTCGATCCGGTCATGGGCAAGGGTACTACCCTGTTTGAAGGGCTTGTACGGGGGTATAACGGCTGCGGAATCGAGGTCGGCGAACTGCCGGTCCGGGAGGCCGTGCAGTACCTGAAAAAATATCTGGAGCATGAGAAATACAAGCACAGCTATCACATGCGGCGGCAGGGCGGCGCGGGCGGCGCAATGCGCGCCGTGCGGCACAGCTTCACGCTCGCCCCGGCCAAGGAACGGATGAAGGAGGACAGCCGGTCGCTGGAGTTCGTCTGCGCAAACTCCATGTATGCGGAAAGTCTCTTCCGGAAAAACACCTTCCACATCCTAGTGGGCGATCTACCCTACGGCGTGAAGCACGGAAACGTGACGGCGGAAAACCAGAGCGCCATGACGCGCAGCCCCCAAAAGCTTCTGGAGGCGTGCCTGCCCGCGTGGTACGGCGTGCTCCGGCGCGGCGGCGCGCTCGCGCTGTCGTGGAACACGTTTGTACTGCCGCGCGCCGAACTCTCCGCGCTTCTGGCGTCCGCCGGCTTTCACGTGATGGACGGCGGGCCGTGGCTGGAACTTGCGCACCGGGTCGACCAGTCGATATACAGGGACGTGATCGTCGCCCGGAAAGGGTAAGGGGTCCGTCCGTTTGGGAGCAGCGGCCCGGGGAAACCCGGGCCGCTTTCTGGTTGTGTTCCGAGCGCCGCCGCGCCCCT
>CAJLRT010000008.1 GCA_905209135.1 uncultured Eubacteriales bacterium | reverse complement strand
GTGTCCGTCCGCATCAGCAGCGTGCCAAAGGCGCGGTCGCCTCGGCCTCGCGTCAGCTTGTAGTCCGTCATCTTGTAGCCGAGCCCGTAATACACGTCAACAGTTCCCTCTTCGCCGTAGTCCTGATGGGAATGGATCGCGAACTTGAGCGATTCTCCCTGGCTGAAGCGCGCGTAGTCGATGGTAAAGAGCACGGCCCAGACGGCGGCGAGCAGAACGAGAACGGCGATTGTGATTCTGCGCCGGCGCAGCCGTCTGGACAGTCCCAGGTAGTTGATTTCATGTGCGGCCGCCTCCCGCTGTACCGGCGTATACGCCGGCCGGTGCATGGCTTCCAGCTCGTTCCGGCAGTCCGGACAGCCGCGCAGATGCTCTTTTACAAGCCGCATTGTCGTAGCGCTTGCCGTTTTGCCTGTGTATGCGGGCAGTAGATCACGGACCGTATCGCAGCTCAGTTTCATGGTGACAACACCTCCATAATTAAGGTTTGCAGCTGCAGGCGCGCCCGGTGATAGAGCACCTTGGCCGCGCCCTCTCCCATGTGCATGATCGCAGCAATCTGCGCATAGGACAGCTCGGAGAACAGCCTGTACAGAAGAATGTCGCGGTAGCGGCTTTTCATGGATTGAATGCAGGCTACAATCGTTTCAAACGTCTCCCTGTGCTCCGCGACAAGCTCGGGGCCGATCGACTCGTCGTGAAGCTGGCAGAGGGCCCCGTCGAAGCAGAGGCAGGCGCGCCTGCGCGAGCGCATCTCCCGGCAAAAGCAGTTTTTAGCAATTTTGCAAAGCCACGTCGTGATTTCACAGTCGCCCCGGAACCGGTGAAAGGATAGGAACGCCTGGTAGAAGGTCTCCTGCGCAAGTTCGGAGGCAAGGTCGTCGTCCGCGCTGCAGAGCTTGTACAGAAACCGGTAGATAAACGGATAGTGCCGGGTATATATCTGTTCAAACTCTGTCACGGCCCCACCTCCCTTCATACTTGTCTATTAGTGTCAGTACAGCGTAAAAGGTTACATGAAAACGGCTGAAATCAATATTCAATGGCAATTCCGCTTGTAATGCAATAAACGGACAAGGCTGCCGCCCTGCCCGTTTGCGCTGTTTTTTTACCGGTCAAGCTCCCGCCCCTGCGCATCCAGAAACGCATACCGTGTCTCCGCCTGTCCGTCGCCGTCCAGGTAGGTATGCGCCCTTGCATCATAGTGGACAAAGGGCAGGGAAGTCACGCGCAGAGTCTGCTCCTCTCCCGATTCGTAGGCAATCCGTATCTCCCGGCAGGCCTCGTTGTCGGTCAGCAGTACATACCCGTCTCCCCAGAAACAGCCGTAGCAGCCGTCGCCCCCGGCCTGCGGCATGGCTTTGGCAACGTGTGTGAGCACATACGCCCCGCCTCTTTTCTCAAAGGTAACGGGGTAGTAGGCGTGCGCCTGCCATTCGTTTCCCGTCCTCACAATCAGCAGCGCCGAGTTGTTCTCCGTGTCAACCCTGCCCGCCGCCTGCATCTGGATGTTCTCCGCGTCGGAAACGGGTATCTTGTCCCTGGCCAGCTCCACCATTTCCTCCGTCGTCGCCGCCGTTGCCGAGCAGCCGCACAGCAGAAGAATGCACAGGCCGAGCAGAAACATGCGTTTTTTCAATGCGCGCACTCCTTTCCAGAGCGGAACGTTCCGCGGGTAAAATCAGGCGGCGGGCCGTTCAACGGCCCGCCGCCGTCCTGTGCTATGCCCGCCTATACCTTTTCGTAGAACCAGATATAACCGGTGCGCTTCGGCATCGCCATGGTAAATCCATGCTCCAGCAGCTCGTCGCCGGTTTTGGTAAAGGCCTCTCCGGTCTCCAGGTTCTCAAACGCGTAGCTGCCCCCCGGCTCGAACCCCTGCGGGTACACGGTCCAGGACTCGTGCGGGCAGCGGGTGTTGCGTATGCCCTGGATGTAGCCCTTGCCCTTTTCAGGACAGTCGAACTGAATGGAGTAGAAGCTCTCCGGGCTCTTGGAGTATTCGGTCAGCGCGTAGAAGTCGCTCTCCAGCAAAAGGTCGGAAGCGCAGTTCCACACCTCGTACATGACGCGGTCCCCGTCGGTGACGTCCAGCCCGAACCCGGGGCCGAAGAACGCGGCAATGGCGTTGTGCCGTGCAAAATTGTCGGCCGGCCGGCTGACAACGTCCTCCGGGTGCCGTGCGTACGTGCCGTCCTCGCGGTCCCAGTTGACGGCAAAGGAGCGGAAGTACGGCATCCAGGAGTGCATCGTAATCTGAAACGCCTGCTTGACGGGGTGGTTGCCGTAGCCGTAATCGGTGTAGTGCAGGGGCACCGAGCGGCGCAGCGTCTCCAGGTCGTTGCGGCGGCCGCCGGAGGAACAGGAGTCAATCCACAGGCCGGGGCAGTGCTGCAGCAGCCCGTCCCAGTAGCGGAGATATCCCTGCACATACAGGTTTTCCGCGGCGCCCTGCCGGTCGAAACCGTCCTGTGCGCGCAGAACGCGCAGCGGCGGGAAATTGAAGTCCTGCCGGTAAATGTCCACGCCGCTGAGCCGGAGCAGGGTGGAGATATAGCCGATCATGAAATCACAGCAGTCCGGGTCGCCCAGATTCAGCAGGCGGTTTTTCGTGGTCCCGAAATCCCCGTCGTCATATTCCTCCTCGCAGCGCAGGATCCATTCGGGGTGCTCTTTTGCCAGCCAGGTGCCTTCGCGCACCCGTTCCGGCTCGAACCAGAGCAGGAAGTTCATGCCGTTGTCGTGCAGCTTGTTGGAGATGGGGCGCAGCCCGATCGGATATCGCTTTTGGTCCGCATACCAGTTGCCGGTCAGCGGCCAGAACTTGGAGCCGTCGGGCAGCGTACAGTCGTACCAGCCCGCGTCAATCCACCAGCAGTCGTAGGGCATGCCGGTGTCAATGTACTTCTGGATGTATTCGAGCTGGTTCTCTTCGGTCGATTCGGTAAACTCCGGCCCGCCGCCGTTGTAGCTGGCGTGCATCATTTTGGGGATGGGCCTGCCGTTTGGCCGGGGCAGGATGTGCTTGAAATACCAGCGCCGCCACATATTGATTCCGCGCGCATAGTCGCCCTCATATGCCATCACGGTAATGCGCGGGGTGCGGATGGTCTCGCCCGGCTTGATGTACAGGTGCGTAATCTCCTGGCCCGCCTGGAGCGCGACGCCGCCCTCCAGCGAACGGAAATTCGCTTTCCACTGCGCCGGCCAGCCGACGGCGATGTTGAGCCCGAACCCCTCATACTGGATTTTGAAATAGGGGAAAGCCTCGTCGCAGGCCCTGCCGCCGGTGGGGGCAAAATTCATATGCGTCTGGAAATTGGGCTCCATCAGCTCGCTGCGCGTCTCATACCCGTTGGAGCTGAAGTAGTCGCCGGTGTTGTGGTAGAGCACGGGCCGTTTCCCGTCAAATCTCCCGTCGAACGCGAGGATGTCGCGCAGAATGGGGGTGTCCTTGTCGCGGGAGCGGAAATACGCGACGATTTCGGCGACGGGGAAGTCGGTGTACTCGGTTGTCACCACGGTGATTTCGAGTCCGGTCTCGTCGGTTCCGGTGAACGTGCGCTCAATTACGCCGTCCTTTTTCTCCTCTTTTACCGTGGGCGCAAAGCGCGCGGGCAGGCCCTTGATGCGCTCGCCGCCGTACACAAAGCTGATGGGCAGCGCCGCCGCGTCGGTGATATATCCCTGCATCAGGTCCCGAATGCGCTGCATGTCCGCCGGGACAACAGAGGTCGGCAAAGTCTGGTTCATGCAAAAGTCTCCTTTTTATTATTGAATCTTTTTGGAAAAAAACAGAGGCATGAAACCCGCCGCGCCTGCGGGCGGAGCCGCCCGCCCGCATATGCGCAGTCGTTTTCCATGCCCCGGCATTATGATTCGCGCGTGTATTTTACAAAGTTGAGCAGCATCCGGTCAGCCGCGGGGTTGACGCCGAGGTTTTCCTCAATATAGAAAGTGTTGAGGATCAGCCGTCCTGCGCCGCAGTTGTACGCCGCAATGTTGTGGAACGCGCCGTAGGAGCCGTCGTACAGGTGCGAGCCGGTGTAGAAGCACGGGCAGATGACGTCGTCCGGCAGCGCTTCGCCTTCGAGCTGATTGTGCGGGTATACCTGGTCGTAGTAGTCGTAGTCCACAATCCCCGCGCCGTTGAGTCCGTCAAAGACGGGGCTGTGCGTTGCAATGCACTCCTTGTGGTACAGCCAGTCGCGGATAAAGGTCACTTTCATGCCGCCCGGAATGGGAAGCCTTGCACAGCGCTCGTCGTTGCCGCTGAACAGATCGGAGTTCAGGAACAGCACGTCCGCGCCCTGACTGGCCAGCGCCATCAGATGGTTCCACTTGGCCTCGTTGTCAATGTCCTCCGGGTTCCCGACGAGAATGCGCCCGGCCTTGCTCTCAGTGGAGAAGGGCGTGAGCTTGAGGCCCATGGAGATGAGGAAGATGTTCGTCTCCTCCTTCAGTCCCCACACCGTCGCCTCGCCGTCGAGGGCCGGGTAATCGGCTTCGTTGGTGATGTAGAAGTCAAGCTTCGAGCCGGTGGGCGAGCCGCCTGCGTTCATGTTGGCGATCAGGGAGTACTTCCCGGTCGGCACGTCGAGGATTACCTCCTCCTTGAGCACCGGCACGGCAAAGGGCATATCCTCCGGGATCACGATCTCGGCGTCCTGCCTCCATACAGGCCCCTGTTCGCCCACAATGGCGAACGAGGCGGGGTATCTGCCCGGCTGCAGCGCGTCCTCGGTCGCGAGCACCGCCTCGACCTGGAAGGGCCGGCCGGCATAGGCGTGCGTGGGCGTTGCAAACAGGCACCAGCGCAGGGGCGACCAGCCGTCGGCAACGGCGTCGAACATGGCCGGCTTGTTTCTGCGCCAGTAGCTCCAGAGCCCCTCGCCGCTGAAGCCATGGTCGAGCAGGCCGGTCAGGTTGAAGCCGCACAGATTGGGGTTGGAGCGGATCAGGTTAAAGCCGATGGTGCGGTAGCGCGCCGAGAGCCGGTAACTGTCGTTGAGCATCTGCTCGGGGAAGGGGTATACGGATTCCAGCCCGAACCGCGCCCAGTCGCGCAGGAGCGAGTTTGCCTGATAGGCCAGCCAGGACGCGTCCTCAAGATCGGCGCGGGTGTGGTGCTGTTCAAACTGCCGCCACTCGTCTATTACATGGAACAGGGAACCAATCCCGTACTCCGAGAGGAAAACGGGCTTTGTGCCCGCGCCGAAACTGCGGATGCGCTCGACGACCTCGGGCGGGTGCGGGACGATGGGATAGTCGTGGAAATCGCCGCTGCCCGGCGCGGACATGGAGACCGCATACGGGTTGAATCCGCGGTATTCGGGTTTGTCCGCGCCGTCGTCGCCCCAGACGTTCTCCCAGGCGTAGCTGCCGGGGTTGGAGGCGCTTCCCACCTCGAAGCAGGATTCAAACCGGCCGCTGCTGAGCAGGAACAGGCGGGACGGGTCGAGCCGGCGGCCGATGGGCAGGTAGCGCACGGCGCGCCAGAAAACGCTTGTCTCCAGCGTCTCGTTGAGCAGGCCCCACATAACGACGCACGGATGGTTGCGGTCGCGTTTAATCATATAGCTTGTGCTGTTGTCGAAGCGCTGCAGCATGGCCTCCTCATCGCCGATGGGGCAGTTGCCGACGCCGAGCTGCCAGGCCGCGAAGCATTCGGAATAGATGAGCAGGCCGATCTCGTCGCACAGGTCGAGCTGCTCCGGCCGGAGCATGCCGGCAATGTTGCGTATGCAGTTGAACCCGTACGCCTTGGCAAACACGAAATCCTCGCGCGTCTGCTTGACAAAGGTCGGGATCATCTGGCCGACGGGGAATGCGTTACCGGTGTGCGCGCTCTTGAGGAAGATGCGGCGGCCGTTGAGATAGAAGAACCCGTCCTTTACGAGAAACTCGCGGAACCCGTGCCGCACCGATTTGCTGTGGAGCCCGGCCTCCGTCTCCACCGTGACGTTGACACGGTAAAGATGCGGGTCGTCAATGTCCCACAGCACGGGGTCGTCCACGGTAAGCTCTACCTTGTATTCGTTGTCGCCCTTGACAAAATCGGCCCGGAACTGCCTGGACGCAACGCTTTGTCCGTTTCCGCCGTTGTCAACCACGTCCACGCGGATGGTGCCGCAGCCGTCGGCGCCCGAGGCGTTGGTCAGCGCAAGGTCCACGCTCATGCGCCCGGTGTGTATATCGCTCTGGGCAAAAATATCCGTAATGTATACGTTGGGTACGACGTGCATATTCACGGCGTACATCAGTCCGCCGATATTGTTGCCGTTGCCGGCCCAGGGCTTCATGCACTTGTTGCGGTTGGGGACGTTGGTGATATTCAGCCCGTCAATGTCGTGGTCGGTGGGGTTGAGCACGCGCACGGCGACGAGGTTTTCCCCGCCCAGCGCCGCAATGTCCGTCACATCAAAGGCAAACGGCGTTTCACCGCCTTCAAAGCTGCCGAGGTATTCGCCGTCCAGCCACACGTCGGCCTTGTAGTCCGCGCCGCCGAACTGGAGAATAACGCGGTCCGTGTCGCCTTTTTTCAGGCGCGGGGTAAAGCGGTTCCAGTACCAGGCCACGCCGTGGTAGTCGGGAAAGGTCTGCTGGATGATGGAGGGCACGACAGTCGGCTCCGCCCCGTCCCGGACCTGTCGGAACCACTCTTCTGCGCGGCCGAGGTCGTCCGGGTCCGTCGCAATGACCCAGCCCTCGGCCAGCGTGTATTTTGTGTTGTCCGCATCCGTCATAGTAAGTTTCTCCTCCTAAACGTTTTGACATATATATAATATAATTTATACCATGAGCTCTGCGCTGAATCTATCAAATAAATGACCAAAAGCGTTCATTTATCCCCCAAAAAGTGTTGAAAACATGATTGCAATATTAAAAAAACCCAAAAAAGGCGCGCCGTGTGCGAAAGGATTTTCGGCAGCCGTGCCGGTCCTGTGCGCAGTCTGACGCGCTTGCATGCTTCTACTTGACATTATGCAGGAACCGGCGTGGTTTGTCAACCCAAAAAGAGGCAAAAAAACCGGGAAGATACGTAAAAATATCTCCCCGGTCCAAAGCCGCCCCGGTTTGCGCAGCCCGCCCGCTCTCCCGTCGCCGCCAGGGCCGTCCCCGAGCGCCCTGCGCCTGCGGGCGCCGTCAGCGCAGACGGGTCTGCCCGGCGCAAAACAAAAGGCCCCCGGTATGGGGGCCGTATCCGACAGGCGCGCGCCGTGCGGTCAGGCCAGCAGCGCGATGATGACGCTGGTCAGAAGCGACAGCAGCATCGCGATAATCAGAATCCAGCAGACAATGCGTTTCATCCTGTCCCTCCAGTCCGTATGCGGAAAATATTATAATAAGCATACTGCAAGGCGCGCGAAAAGTCAATTGCAAACTCATGAACGATTCGTTACACCGATTTTGCGCCCGGCGCATATACTGTAATGCGGCGCCGGTCATGCGCCTGACGCCGCCGGCCTATCATAACGGGGCGGGCGGGCACATATAGTTTATTAAAGGAACGGGCCGGAGTCAGTATGATAAAGGGTGGAGATTACAGTGAAATATGACGACGACATGCTGGAGAAGTTCCGGCGGGATAACCAGGAGAAATTCGACCGCGCCGCCGCGCAGGCGAAACAGACGCTGGGCCGGGACGCGGCGGTGCTCGACGACCTGCTCAAGGACAAAGACCGGCTCAGGCAGCTTTTGAAGTTCGTATCCAAAGAGGACCTGGATAAATTCTCGACCGTGCTGGATGATCCGGCGCTGATCCAGCAGATTTTATCGAGCGAGAAAGCGATGGCGAACATCCGGAAGATACTGGGTGATAAATAATGGATGATATGGCTTCTAAAATCACAGAATTTTTAGAAGACGATCGGAACGTGGAGCTGTTAAAAACATTTTCCGGATTCATGAAATCGGAGAAGAAGGATTCGGAAGAACAGTCCGGCGCACAGGAGCGGTCCGGCGGCGCGCCGGAGGGCGGGCCGGGCCCTCTGGGCGGAATGGACGCCGGCAAGATCATGGCGGCGCTGGGCAAGTTCGGCTCGGAGGACGACAGGGTCCGCCTGCTCAAAGCCCTGCGCCCCTTCATCAGCGAAAAGCGCAGGGAGAACCTGGATTCTGTAACAAAAATCCTGCGCCTTACCCAGGTCATTTCACTGTTTGACGACGACCTGAAGCTATTCTGAATCGGGGGATGACAAGATGTACGCGCACATAGAATCCGACGGCGAGCTCTATAAAATGCAGCAGGAGGCCATACGCCGCGCCCGCGAGACGGCCCGCCGCTCGATGGACTACACAGCCGCGCCCGCGCCGCAGTACATACCGGATGCGCAGCCCGCTGCAAATCGGCCGTGCAGCCCGCCGCCGGAACAGCCGTGTCCGCCGCCGGAACCGCCATGCGCGCCGGCGGAGGACGGGCCGCGCCCGCCGCGGGCCCGCCGCGAGCTTTTCCGCCGCCCCGCCGTTATCGACCGCCTCGGCATGGATAACCTGCTGATTCTGGCCGTTCTTGTCATACTGCTTATGGACGGGTGCAGCGATACGCTGCTGCTCATCGCGCTCGCCTACCTGCTGCTGTCGGATAAATTCTGATCCTGCTTTGCACAAAAAGCCCGCGCGTTGTCCCCTCGCGCGGGCTTTTCCCCTGCGCCCGCAGCGGTATTGGATTGACTTGCCGCAAAACGGTGGTATAATGGAGGAAAAGACCATGCGCGCGCCGTGCGGCGCAGGAGGAAACGGATATGGACAGAATCAAAAACTTTATGGATTCCGTGGCGCACCGCCAGCCGGAGAATATCGTCATGGACCTGGGCGGCTGTCCGCTCTCGAGCGTGGAGGGGCAGACGCAGGCAAGGCTGCTCCGGTATCTGGGCTATGACGTGCCGGACGACGAACCGATGCTGTTTGGAAAGGTGCGCAGGCTGGACGAGCGCCTGCTGCGCGCGCTGGACGTCGACACGCGCTCTGTGGGCGAGATCTTCCGCCCGCAGGAGAGCCAGTTTCAGTTTCTGGCGGACGACCTGTATATCGACGAGTGGGGGATAAAGCGCAGATTCACCGGCATGTACTGGGATATCGTGGAAAACCCGCTCAAGAACGCGACCTGCGCCGACCTGGACCGTTACCGCTGGCCGGATGCGGACAGCATCGACCCGGCGCAGATAGAGGCGCACGTCCGCCGCGCGCGGGAGCTGAAGGAGGCGGGGGAATACGTCGTCTGCGCGGAGCATCCGGTATACGGCGTGTTTGAGCTGGGCTGCTGGCTGTGCGGCTTCGACGATTTCCTGATGCGCCTGTTTGTGGACGAACCCTTCGTGCGCAAACTGTTCGACATCATTCTGAACTACCAGAAAAAAGTGATCGAGAAATACTACGGGGCGCTCGGGGACCTGATCCACTACACCTCGAGCGGAGACGATTTCGCCATGCAGACCAACCTGTTTATGCCGCCCGAGACATTCCGCTCCCTCATCGCGCCCTATTACAGGGAGCGCATTGCGCACACCAAAAAATACACCGCCGCGAAGTACCTGCACCACTCCTGCGGCGACGTGTTCAAAATCGTGGACGATCTGCTGGAGGCCGGCGTGGAGATTCTAAACCCCATTCAGCCCTGCTGTGCGGAGATGGCGCCGGAAAACCTGAAAGCGGCCTACGGCGACCGGGTCGTGTTCCACGGCGGCGTGGACACCCAGAAACTGCTGAACTTCGGTTCCCGGGCAGAGATTGCGGAGGGCGTGCACGCGGTCCTGGAGGCGCTGGGGCGCGGCGGCGGCTATATCTTTGCCGCGGCGCACAACCTGCAGGACGACGTGCCGCCGGAGAATATCGTCGCCATGTTCGAAGCGGCGCGGAAATACGGCAGGCGGTAAAGCCGGTTCAAAATAACGCCGGCGGTCCCCAATGAGACCGCCGGCGTTTTATTGATCCCCGGCGCGGCGCGCCGGGCAGGGAAGCGCCCGGCCCGTCAGTCCTCAAACCGGAACACGTAGAGGTTCTCGCCGCTGTGGTGCACGCCCATCCGCTTAAAGCCCACGCGCTCGTACAGCGCCTGCGCGCGGACGTTGGCCGGGTGCACGGTCAGGAACAGCCCGCCCTTGCCGTGCGCGCGCGCGTACAGCTTGATGTGCTCAATCATCTTTTCGCCGATGCGCCGGCCCTTGTATGCGTCGTGGACGGCGATGCCGAAAAACGGAATGCTCGTGTTGTTCTCGAACAGGAAGATGAACCCGACCATGCGCCCCTCGTATTCGGCCAGGAACATGACCCGGTCCTCGGTAATCCCCTCGAAAAATTTCATGGAAAGAATGCGGCTGGAATCGCCCCGGTTGATAAAGGAGCGGCTCTCCCCGCCCATCTGGTCAAAGAAATCGGTTACAAGCTGTTTGTCGTCCATGCGAAACTCGCGGACGACCACGTCGTCTAGCAGCGGCATATGGGACCCCCTCGTCTGTTGTTTTATGCCATTATACCATAAGGGGCGGGCGGTGAAAAGGCCGAAACGAAATTCTCTGCGAAAGTGTCTCTACTGAAAGAGCGCCTGAAAGGTAAACGGCCCTGCAATCCCGTCCACCGCCAGGCCGCGCGCGCTCTGCAGGCTGCGCACGGCCGCAGCCGTTTTCGGGCCGAATATGCCGTCGATCCCGCCCGGGTCGAACCCGTTTACATAGAGCCCCGCCTGCAGGAGCGTCACGAGATTGCCGCGGCTGCGCTCGCGCAGGTTGGGGACGGCGCGGCGCGTTTTCGGCCCCCATATGCCGTCCACGGCGAGCGACGCGCCGTACTCGTTGTTCAGAACCGTCTGGATGGCGCGGATCAGTGCGCGCCTGGTCGCCGGCCCGTATATGCCGTCCACCGCCAACTTTGCGCCGAACCGTTCGTTGAGCAGCGTCTGAATTTCCTTCACCGTGGGGTCCGCAGCCGGCGGTTTTTCCGTTCCCAGCGCCTCCACGGCGCCCTGCGCGATGGCCTGCGCGTACGCCTGCAGGTTTTCGTCGAACAGCCGGTTGTCCTCCTCGTTGTTGATGAAGCCCATCTCCAGCAGCATGGACGGCATTTCCGCATAGCGCAGCACGGCGAAATTCGCGCGGCTGACGCCGCGGTCCCGCTGTACGCCCACCGCGACGACCCTGTCCAGAACAATCCGCGCCATGCGTTCGTTTTCATCCGTGGCATAGGTGTATATGTAGTTCTCCACGCCGTTTGCAGTGGGAAGCTGTTCAGGGTAGGAGTTCCGGTGCAGGGAGATGAACAGGTCGGCTCCCGCGTTGTTGGCGATATTGGCGCGCTCGTCCAGCGGAACGAATACGTCCGTGTCGCGGGTCATAACCACGTCCTGCCCCAGCCGGATGAGCTCGTCGCGCACCGCCAGCGCAAGGCGCAGGTTGTCGTCCTTTTCCAGCCGCCCCTCATAGGAGGCGCCGTTGTCGTAGCCGCCGTGCCCGGCGTCGATTGCAAATAGGCTCATTGTGCATCAGTCCTTTTCCCAGTTTCCTTACAGTATATGTCACGGGAACGGGACCGGTGCGCCGGAAATTTCCGCATAAGCCGCGCACGGGTGCCGGCGGGCCGTCAGCGGACGGCTTCGCGCAGCGCGGCGGGATAGGCCGGCACCGCGCCGGTCTGTGTTACGACGTAATCGCTCAGCAGCACGCCCCGGTCAAGGCATTCCTGCAGGCTGCGCCCCGCGAGGTAGTTGTACAGGAAACAGGCCGAAAAGCTGTCCCCCGCGCCCACGGTCGATACGGCTTCGCTCTCGGGCCGGATGGACTGCATCGGTCCGTGTTCCCCCGTATAGAGCATGGCCCCGTCCCTGCCGAGCGTGAGCAGCAGCAGGCGTATGTTCGGGAACCGGCCGCAGAGCGCGGCGCACACCCGTTCCGGTGCGAGGCTGTCTATCAGGCGCAGCTCTGACAGATACGCGCATTCCTCTAAGCTGAGCTTCAGGATGGACGCGTTTTCGCACGCATGCACAATCACATCCCCGTCCAGAAAGGGCGGGCGGAGGTTGAGATCGCAGAACCGTTCGCGAAACGGCCTGGCGGCTATGCTGCGGAGCGTGCGGCGCGATGTCTCGGCGCGCTGCGCCAGCGTGCCGAAGTAGAGGACGTCCGCCTCCGGCGCGGCGAACGCCGCGCGCTGCGCCTCGTCGTAACGGATGGAGTCAAACGCCGTGTCAGCCGCCAGCCGGTACTGCGGCACGCCGCTGCTGTCGAGCGAAACGGCGCACGAGCCGGTGGGCCGGGCTGTGTTCCGCTGTACAAACCGGTCCGACACATGCAGTCCGCGCATGGCGCGCAGCGCTTCTTCGCCGAGCGGGTCGTCGCCCACGGCGCTGATGAGCGCCGCGTCGCCTCCCAGGCTGGCAAAATGCGCCGCAAAGTTGAACGGCGCGCCCCCGATCACCCGCTTTTCTCCGAATATATCCCAGAGTATCTCGCCAAATGCGTAAACCATATGCTCGTCCCCTTCCTTTTTCTATATTGTAGCGTTCCCCGCGCCTGATTGCAATGCCTGCGCCCATATTTCACAGGCATACCGGGCGGCCGTGGCAACGGTATCATTCATTTGCCGGTAAAGCATATATATTAAGAACGTTTTATGACCGGTTTTCCGAAAAAACAGTATTTCTAAGGTTTTTTTAAATGGAAACGCTTGCCATTGCCGAAACGATGCATTATAATTATATCAAAATAATAAATCATAGTTGCAGTGAAATGTGCATATTACCCACACGGCGCAAATCGTCAAAACGAGGAACAGGGGTGGTTGAATGGACTTTATGGGCATGCGGGGAACAAAGCTGAATATATTCAAAGCCGCGGTTGAAATGTTTGCGCACAGCAGCTATTTTGCGATTTCCATGCGGGACATCGCGGATGCGGTGGGCATCAAGCCCGCGTCTATCTACAACCATTTCGGCTCCAAGGACGAGCTGCTCAGCGCCATATTCGCGTTTTATGATTACAACGCGGCCCGGCATACGCCGAACCTGGATAAACTGATGAGCCTTGCGGAAAAGCTTCGGCCGCACGAGCTGCTTATGAAGTCCGATATGCGCTTCGGGCCGGAACTGCAGCCCTGGATGGACCGCATTCTCATCATTGCCGCGTCGCTGGACCGGAGCGACCCGCGCGCCGGCGCGCTTCTTTCCAAATGGCTCATAGAGATGCCGCGTGACAGTATCGGCGCGCTGCTGCAGCGCCTCATCTCGCTCAAGCGCGTCGCGCCGCTGGATGTCAATACGTTCCTTATGCTCTATACGAATTATACATACGCGGCGGCCCTTCGCAATTACACCAGCTATGCCATGGCGGAGGAGGACTGGAAAAACGGCCTGTCCATGCTGTTCTCCCTTGTCAAGGTTGTGTAGCCAGGCGGAAATGATGTAAAGAGAGCGGGCTTTGGCCCGGGGAAATAAAGCCTTTGTGCGGCGGCGGGGAAACCCATGCCGTCCATTTTTTTGCGGCTACGGTTTAAACTGCACAAACAGGTTTTGGTAATACCTCTGCTGCCGGTGGTCCTCCGGCCATACGAACAGTGGTATGCGCGGCGGTCCGGTATGTATGCGGATGCCGACGTGCCGGTAGCCCAGAACCGCCGGCGGGACTTTTGTGACGATGTCGTTTCCGTTTTCCACCCGCAGCGTCTTGAACACGCGCCTGTTGTAGGATTTCTGAAAGGCGCGGTTGCCCACGCGCGGACAGCCGAACAGGAACACCTCATAGTCCTTTTCCGGAAAGTTGTACTGTAAGTCCACCGCGCACAAAACGGCGAGCGCCGCACCCTGCGAGTGCCCGGACACCCACACGCGGCAGACGCCGTCGTCCATAAAGGCGTGCAGCGCGTCCCGGACCCCCGGCGCCTTGTAGGCGTTTACAAACCCCGCGTGCACACGGATTTTGGACGAGACGTTGTCGTAGGGAACTGTCTTTTTGCAGAACATGAGATTGGTCCGCCAGTCCCGCGGTGAGTTGGAGCCGCGGAAAGTGATAATCAGCCGGTCCCGGCTTCTGCGTATGTAGCACTGCACGTCAGTTTCCCGGTTGTCTATGGTGAAGAGCGGCTGCGTGCACACCGGCTGCTGTTGCTGGTAGGCGATACAGGCGTAGTCGAGCGCCGCCATCATCGCGTATTTTGTCAAGAGTACCCCTCCTCTGCATAATAGGTCCTGTTGCAATGTATGCGGGAGGCGTGGCAAAGAGAAATGATTCTTTACAGGCGGCATGGCCGCCCGGACAAAAAAAGACGAAGCGTAAGCTTCGTCTTTTTTTGGAAAGCGCGATTTGGTGGGTGATGATGAGTTCTGTGATGTCGGCCGCATGTTGTCAAAACCGCGCTAAGCAGACTTTGTTTCGGCAATGCTGTCTATGAACAGCGTATAGGGTTCGACTCCGAAAAATTTCGCAAACCGCTCAATGACGTCCACAGTTGTGTTTGTCGTGCCGTGTTCGATCGCGCGCAGATGCGTGATGCTTATATCCACATAAACGGCAAGCTTCTGCTGGCTGAGATTGCGTTCTTTCCGCTGTCTTCTTATATTTGTCCCCAATGTTGTCTTGAGCCCCATACAATGATCACCACTCATAGAATACCGGAATTTCAGTAGAACTACAAGCACAATATACTGGCGAAGATATATGCGGGACGTTTCCATGTCGTCTTCATTATAGCAAAATGCGCTGTCGTAAAATGTCGAATCAGGGGCTAAAATCCATGATTCGTTCGACAAATGAAAAACCCCGCCGGTCGGTTTCACAATGTAACGGGCCGTTTTTCCCGGCCCGAGCGAAGAGAGGAATATTTCGATGTCC
>CAJLRT010000007.1 GCA_905209135.1 uncultured Eubacteriales bacterium | reverse complement strand
TATCCCGTCGAGAGCCTGCGCGCCATGGCCGACATCGCCTGCGCCACCGAGCGCTCGATCGACTACCGGCACAGGTATATCGTCAACAAGCTCGACATCAACGACGACATCCCCAACGCCGTCTGCAACTGCGCCTGCCTGGCCAGCTTTACTCTGGACGTCGCGGCGGTCATCGCCGTCACCCGCACAGGGCGCACGGCGCGCGACCTGTCCAACCACCGCCCGCTCTGCCCTATCATCGCCCCCTGTATGGACGAAAAATCCTGCCGCCAGCTCAGCCTTGCCTGGGGCGTGTATCCCATCCTGGCCGAGGAGCAGTTCAACACCGATAAGCTGCTCGCCCACGCCGTCGAACGCGCCAAAGAGACCGGCCTTGCCAAAAGCGGCGACCTCGTCGTCATGGCCAGCGCCGCCATCGGCCAGAAGCGGACCGACCTTATGCGCATCCAGTATATTTGAGCTGCGGACAGATGTGTGGATTTGCATATATATTCGCAATGAATGCATAAATTTACTGTGTCCGCCCTGAAAAATCGGATTTTTTTCAAAAAGCTATTGCATTTTTAAACAAAATTCTGTATAATCATAAATACATTAAATTTACAGCGGTAGGGAGGCCGTCACTGTGGAAAAAGTTAAAAAAGTAGTGCTCGCCTATTCGGGCGGGCTGGACACTTCGATCATCATCCCCTGGCTCAAGGAGAACTACGGGAACTGCGAGGTCATCGCCGTCGCGGGCGACGTGGGGCAGGGCGCGGAGCTGACCGGGCTTGAGGAAAAAGCCAAAAAGACGGGCGCTTCCAAGCTCTATGTGGCCGACCTTACGGAGGAGTTTGTCAAGGATTACATATTCCCGACCCTGAAGGCCGGCGCAAAGTACGAGGGCATGTACCTGCTCGGCACATCCTTTGCGCGTCCCGTGATCGCCAAGCGGATTGTGGAGATTGCCAAGGCCGAAGGCGCGGACGCCATCGCCCACGGCTGCACCGGCAAGGGCAACGACCAGGTCCGCTTTGAGCTGACCATCAAGGCCCTCGCGCCCGAGATGAAGATCATCGCGCCCTGGCGCGAGTGGTCGCTCAAGTCCCGCGACGAGGAGATCGACTATGCCGAGGCGCACAATATCCCGCTGGCCATCAGCCGCGAGACCAACTATTCCAAGGACAAGAACATCTGGCACCTGTCGCATGAGGGGCTCGACCTGGAGGACCCCGCCAACGAGCCGGATTACGACAAGATCCTAGAGCTGGGCGTTTCGCCCGAAAAGGCCCCGGACAAGCCGACCTATATCACCATCGGCTTTGAAAAGGGCGAGCCCGTATCGCTCGACGGCGAGAAGCTCGGCTGCGTGGAGCTGCTGGAGAAACTCAACGCCCTCGGCGGCGCAAACGGAATCGGCCTGCTGGACATGGTGGAAAACCGGCTGGTCGGCATGAAGTCGCGCGGCGTGTACGAGACCCCCGGCGGCGCCATCCTCTACCATGCGCACGAGGTGCTCGAAACCATCTGCCTCGACCGCGACACCCAGCACTACAAGCAGGGCGTTTCCTATAAATTCGCGGAGCTCGTCTACAACGGCCAGTGGTTCACGCCGCTGCGCGAGGCGCTCAGCGCCTTTGTGGACGAGACGCAGAAAACGGTCACGGGCGAAGTCCGGCTCAAGCTGTACAAGGGCAACATCATCAACGCCGGCGTCACGTCGCCCTACACCCTGTACGACGAGGAAGTCGCCACCTTCGGCGAGGACGCCATCTACAACCAGAAGGACAGCGAGGGCTTCATCAACCTGTACGGGCTGCCCATCAAGGTCAAGGCGATGCTCGACCTCAAGCGCGCCGATCAGTAATTCCCATTCCGGCGCGGCCCGCGCAGGGCCGCGCCGGACGCTGTATATATATTATATAAGGTATGCAAACGGAGGACGCGGACAATGAAATTATGGGCGGGCAGGTTTCAGAAGCAGACGGATGAAAAGGTGAACGATTTCAACTCGTCGCTGGCATTTGACTCCCGCATGTTCAAAGAGGATATTCAGGGAAGTATGGCCCATGCCGCCATGCTGGGCGCGTGCGGGATCATCCCGGAGCAGGACAGCGAGGCGATCGTGCGGGAGCTTAAGCATATACTCGACGAGCTGTGCGCGGGCACGCTCGCGTTCGACCCCGCGGCCGAGGACATACACATGTTCGTCGAACAGGTGCTGACAGAGCGCCTGGGCGAGACGGGCAAGCGCCTGCACACGGCCCGCAGCCGCAACGACCAGGTCGCGCTCGACCTGCGCATGTACCTGAAAACCGAGGTGCGCGCCGTGCAGAAGCTGATTCTGCGCCTGCAGAAGGGGCTGCTCCATATGGCGGGCGAGCACACCGGCACGGTCATGCCGGGGTACACGCACCTGCAGCGGGCGCAGCCCGTCACTTTCGCGCACCATCTGCTCGCCTATGCGGAGATGCTCAAGCGCGATTACGGGCGGCTGGACGACTGCTATGCGCGCATGGACGAGATGCCGCTCGGCTCCGGCGCGCTCGCAACGACGACCTATCCCATCGACCGCGCGGCGGTGGCGCAGGCCCTGGGCTTCCGCACCATAACCGCCAACAGCATGGACAGCGTGGCCGACCGCGATTTCGTGATCGAGCTTGTCGGCGACCTGTCCATTCTGATGATGCACCTGTCCCGCTTTTCGGAGGAGATCATCCTCTGGAGCAGCGGCGAGTTCGGCTTTATTACGCTGGACGACGCCTACTCCACCGGCTCGTCCATCATGCCGCAGAAGAAGAACCCGGATGTGGCCGAGCTTGTGCGCGGCAAGACGGGCCGGGTCTACGGCAGCCTGGTCGCGGTGCTGGCCATGATGAAGTCGCTGCCGCTGGCCTATAACAAGGATATGCAGGAGGATAAGCAGGCGGTGTTCGACGCGGTGGACACGGTAAAAATGTGCCTGGACGTGTTCACGCCCATGTTTGAAACCGTGACGGTGAACACCGGGCGCATGCGCGCCGCGGCTGCGGGCGGGTTTATCAATGCGACCGACTGCGCCGACTACCTCGTGCGCAAGGGCCTCGCCTTCCGCGACGCGTACAAAATCGTCGGCACGCTCATCGCGTACTGCATTGCGCACGACACCGATCTTGAGCGGCTTCCGCTCGAGACGTACCGGGAGTTCTGCCCCAAGTTTGGGGAGGATATCTACGCCGCGGTGGACGTGGCCGCCTGCGCGGCGCTGCGCAGCGGGCCGGGCGGGCCCGGGCCCGCGTCGGTCAGGCGGCAGATGGAAAGCCTGCGCGCGTTCATAGAAGAGAGGGAGGCAGAGGCATGAGGACAGACGGAAAGATCAGGGCCGGGATTATCGGCGCTACGGGCTATGCGGGCGTGGAGCTTGTGCGGCTGCTGCTGCGCCATCCGGGCGCGGAGCTTGCGGCGCTCAGCTCGGAGAGCTTTTTGGGCGAACAGATTGAATCGGTCTACCCCAGCCTGCTGTCCTCCGTTTCGGAAAAGCTTGTGACGCCGGACGAGGTCATCGCGCGCAGCGATTGTGTATTCGCGTCCCTGCCGCACGGGCTTTCCCAGCAGATCGCCGCGCAATGCGACGCGCAGGGCAGGGCGTTTATCGACCTCGGGGCCGACTTCCGGCTCGACAGCGAGGACGAGTACCGGCAGTGGTACGGCGGCGCATATGAGGACCGGGACCTGCACAGCCGGGCTGTGTACGGGCTGTGCGAGCTGTTCCGCGACGAGATTCAAAAGACGCGCGTGATCGGGAACCCGGGCTGCTACCCGACTTCGATTGCACTCGCGCTCGCGCCCGCGCTGCGGGGCGGGCTGATTTTGCCCGGCCACATCATCATAGATTCCAAGTCCGGCGTGACAGGCGCGGGCCGGGGCCTGACGCAGGGCTCCCATTTCCCGGAGGCGAACGAGGCCTTTTCCGCGTACAAGATCGCGCAGCACCGGCACACGCCCGAGATAGAGCAGACCCTCACAAAGCTCGCCGGGGAACAGGTGCGCGTCACGTTTGTCCCGCATCTGCTGCCGGTCAACCGCGGCATCCTGTCCACGATCTACGCACAGGCGGCGCCCGGCACGGCCCTGGAGCCGCTGCGCGCGGCGTACCGCGATTTCTACCGCGCCGAGCCCTTTGTGCGCGTGGTGGACAAGGCGGACATCAAATACGTCAAATATTCCAATTACTGCGATATATCGGTCCAGTTCGACGAACGGACCGGCACCGTCATCCTGATTTCGGCCATCGACAATATGGTCAAGGGCGCGGCCGGCCAGGCCATCCAGAACATGAACCTGATATTCGGGCTGGAGGAAACCTGCGGCCTGGAGATGGTCCCCCCGGCGTTCTGAGCCGGGCAGGGAACGGCTTTCGCACAGCCCCGGCCCGTGTCCGGGCGGCGACTGGCGGGACCTGCCCGCGCGGGAAGTTCCGTTTCGGCGGGGCGCGTTCTGCATTTGGGCCGGGCGTTAAGCCGGTATTTCCCCGCGCGGCGGCTGACTATGTAAGATAAGGAGCACGACTATGGCATTTATGGAAAAAATCCACGAATCGATCACCTTCCCCAGGGGCTTCACGGCGGCGGGCGTCCACTGCGGCATCCGCAAAAACCGCACGAAAAACGACCTTTCGCTCATCGTCTGCGAAAAGCTGTGCGACGCGGCGGCGGTGTACACCACCAACAAGGTCAAGGGCGCGCCTTTATATGTGACGCAGGAGCACCTGCGCGACGGCAAGGCCCGCGCCGTGATCTGCAACAGCGGCAACGCCAACACCTGCAATGTGGACGGCGTTGAGCGCGCCAACGAGATCTGCGGCCTGCTTGCCAAAGAGCTCTCCATCGCCCCGGAGGAGATTGTCATCGCCTCCACCGGCGTGATCGGCGAGCCGATCAATATGGACCCGTTTTACCGCGGCGTGCCCATGCTCGTCAGCCGCCTGTCCGAGGACGGAGCGACCGACGCCGCGCTCGGGATTATGACGACCGATTCGCGCCCGAAACAGCTCTCTTTCCGCTTTGAGCTGGACGGCAGGGAGTGCCGTATCGGCGCGATTGCAAAGGGCTCGGGCATGATAAACCCCAATATGGCGACCATGCTCTGCTTTATTACCACCGATGTGGACATTGACGGCGCGATGCTGCAGGCGGCCCTGACCGAAGTGGTGGGCGAGACGTTCAACATGATCAGCATCGACGGCGACACGAGCACGAACGATATGGTCACGGTGCTCGCCAGCGGCCTTGCGGGCAACAGCCGCATTCAGGACAAGGGCGAATCCTACCGCACGTTTGTCACGGCCATGACCGAGCTGTGCGCGGATATGGCGCGCGCTATCGCGACCGACGGCGAGGGCGCGACCAAGCTGCTGGAATGCACGGTCAGCGGCGCGGACACCAAAGAGGCGGCCAAAACCTGCGCCATGGCGGTTATCAATTCGCCGCTGGTCAAGACTGCCATGTTCGGCGAGGACGCCAACTGGGGCCGTATCCTGTGCGCGCTCGGCTACAGCGGCGCCGATTTTGACGTGGACAGTGTCGGCATCATTCTGCGCTCCGTCACCGGCAGCGTCACCGTCGCCCAAAACGGCAGGGGCACGCCCTTTGACGAGGACGAGGCGAAAAAGGTGCTGTCGGCAGGCACCATTGTGATTGACGTTTCGGTGGGCTCCGGCCCCTGCTCCGCAACGGGCTACGGCTGCGACCTAACCTATGACTATGTGCGTATCAACGGCGATTACAGGACTTAAATAAGATTCATTCCTATTTTATTTCTGGGGGCGTGTATATGACGGACAACATATCGGCGGCGGCCGCCGCCGCATACAGAGGAAAAACGGTCGTGGTGAAATACGGCGGCAACGCGATCGCAGACCCGGAGCTGCAGCGCGCCGTGATCGACGATATCGCGTTTCTGCACGGGGCCGGGGTGCGCGTCATCCTTGTGCACGGCGGCGGCTCGGAGATCAACGCCATGCTCGGCCGGGTCGGGATTGAACCCCGGTTTGTGGACGGCCTGCGCTATACCGACCCCGATACGATGGAAATCGTGCAGATGGTGCTTTGCGGCAAGATCAACAAACAGCTCGCCGCGCAGCTTTCCGGCAGGGGAGCCAAGGCCCTGGGCCTGAGCGGCATGGACTGCGCGCTGCTGCGCGCCCGCCGGCGCACGGACAGGGACCTCGGCCTTGTGGGCGAGGTGACCGGCGTGGACGCGGCGGCTCTGATCGGCCTGCTGGAACAGAGCTTTCTGCCCGTGATCTCCACCGTGGCCATGGGCGAGGACGGCGGCGCGCTCAATATCAACGCGGACACGGCGGCGGCGGCCATCGCCGTTTCCATCGGCGCGGACCGGCTGGCCCTGATTACCGACGTAAAGGGCGTGCTGCGCGATAAAAACGACGAGTCCACCCTCATCCGCGCGCTGCATGTGGAGGAGATTGCGGACCTTGTGGAAAGCGGCGTGATCGCAGGCGGCATGCTGCCTAAAATCGACTGCTGCGCCGGCGCGGTGCGCGGCGGCGTGCGCGGCACGGCGATTCTAGACGGACGCGAGAAGCACGCGGTGCTCCGGCACCTGGCCGGTATCGGCGGCGGCACGACGGTGCTGTAAGCCCCGCTGTGGATTCCGTCGCCCTTGCGCGGTCCCGCCGGGACTGTCGGCGCGCGGAAAGCGCGGGAGACGGGTTTGGAACAAGATGTAAAAAAGATTCCTGAAAACAGGATTGATTCCTATTATACAAAGGCGGTGCGAGAATGGACCTGAATCTGGAAATTATGCAGAATATCGACGAGCATTACGTCATGCCCACATACGGCAGGAGCCCCGTTCTGTTCGTGCGCGGCAAGGGCGCGAAGCTCTACGACGCGGACGGGCGGGAGTATATCGACTTCGGCAGCGGCATAGGCGTCAATTCCCTCGGCTACGCGGACCGGAAATGGGTGCACGCGGTGCAGGCGCAGGCGAAACAGCTCGCGCATGTCTCCAACCTCTACTATTCGCCGAATTATATCCTGCTGGCGGAGGCGCTCTGCAATATCACCGGCATGGAGCAGGTGTTTTTCGGCAACTCCGGCGCGGAGGCCAACGAGGGCGCGATCAAGGCCGCGCGCAAGTACAGCTTTGACAAGTACGGGAAGGGCCGTCACACGATTGTGACGCTGGTCAATTCCTTCCACGGCAGGACGCTGACGACCCTGTCCGCCACTGGGCAGGATGTGTTCCACAACTACTTTTTCCCCTTTACCGAGGGGTTCAAATTCGTGCCTGCGAACGACATTGCGGCGCTGGAAGCGGCGCTCGACGGCACGGTCTGCGCGCTGATGCTCGAACCGGTTCAGGGCGAGGGCGGCGTGATGCCGCTCGACAGGGAGTTTTTCCAGAAGGCCGCGGCGCTTGCGGCGGAAAAGGATATTCTGCTCATCTGCGACGAGGTGCAGACCGGCGCAGGGCGCACCGGCACGTTCCTGGCAAGCCAGCAGTACGGGGTGAAGCCGGACCTTGTCACCCTTGCAAAGGGGCTGGGCGGCGGCCTGCCGATCGGCGCGTTCCTGTGCAACAAGAAGCTGGCCGGGGTCATGGGCAAGTCCTCGCACGGGTCCACTTTCGGCGGCAATCCCATCGCCTGCGCGGGCGCGCTCGCGGTGCTGGAACGCCTGTCCGAACCGGGTATGCTGGAGACGGTTGCGTCCCGCGGCGAATATATCCGGGATAAGATCCGCGCTTTCAAGGATCCGCATGTCGGCGACGTGCGCGGAATGGGCCTGATGATCGGCGTCGAGCTTGTTGGCGTCGAGGTCGCGGATTTGCTGACAAAACTGCGTGAGAACGGCCTGATTGCCCTTTCGGCAAAGAAGGTTCTGCGCCTGCTCCCGCCGCTGACGATCACCAAGGCGGAGACGGACAGGGGACTTGCCGCGCTGAAAAAGACGCTGGCCGAACTGCCCTGAGCTCCGCATATATGATAGAGAGGCCCCGCCGTTTCCGGGCGTTGCTTTAAGAAACCGTGTAGAGGCGGCCAACAGCCGCCTGCCGGCGCAGACCATGCGCGCTTACAAAGTGTTTTCTTATCTCAACGGCCGTTTCGGCGGGGCCTTTTTGTATGCGGCGCAAAAAACCTGCGGCGCGCTGTGCGGGAGGGGCAAGGCATGCGGCGCAGGATACGCAGGGTTACGGGCAAAGCCGGGCACTGCGCAGAACAGCCGTGCGCGGGGTGCGGAGACTTGCCGAAGCTGCAGGGACGGGCGCGGTGCAGGGGGCGCGCTGTTTTTGTGCGGTGTGTGCTGCGCTGGCAGCGCGGCAGGAACGCAAGGGCGCGGGCGCGGAGGAACAGGGCAAGGACACGGGCACGCGGGCGCACAATGGATTTTTTGCGGCAGACGCTGGGCACAGGCGCGGGCGCGGTGCAAGGGCGCGGGCAAGGGCGCGGGTACGCGTGCGCACTGCGGATTTTATGAGGCAGGCGAGGGCACGGGCGCGGGCGCACAATGGATTTTTTGCAGCAGGCGCGGGCACGGGTATACAGCGGGCCTTTTTGCAGCAGGCGCGGGGGCATGGGCGCACCGCGGGTCCGCGCGGCGGGCATTGCAGCTCACTCTGGGCGGGCGTACGCATTGGCACCTGGCGGCTTTTTTCCCTGCGGCAAAAAAATAACGCGCCGTCAGGCGCGATGAAATGCACTAAAAAAGAGGGCGCGTGTTCTGAGCCGCGCATTGGTCTCTGGTTCTCGCGGCGACTGCGCGGGCTTTTTGCGGCGGGCCCGCTTACGGCGCGCAACCCCGATTTTGGGCTTAGCGCATCTCCCGGACAGATGTGAAGGCACGCTTTAAATGAAACGGCGGGTATCGTCAAAATGTCCTCTTCTTTTTTCAATTCACTTTTTCAGGCAAATAAGCTTCTTTGTGAGTATTTTCTTTCTCCACTCACAGTCAATATCAAAATAACTAATAAAGGATATCCATTCATCCATGTCCCGCAGGATATCATGGTAAAGATATTCACAAAATTGCAGCATGCTTGTATGAGAGAATTCGTGCATTACATCTTCTTTCTCCAACGGACCGCGGCCCTCGTCTTCGCGGATGATATGGCAGTTCCAGTAACTTAGATACATAAAAAACGATCCGGCTCTAACTGGCCATCCACACAAAACGGCAGCATGGTTTTCAGCCCGTGTATCGCCTGATCGACCCATTCAAACACAATATCATCCAGATAACTCAACCCGTACATGGAAGTGCCATCAAGCTGAAAATAACTCCAGCCGGCGCAAGGTTTGGTAAGCATTGTGCCATCTCCCCGCTTAACCTGCATTGATTTTGCCATGTCTGTGATTTGACCGGAAAAAACTGCTGTTGAATCTTTTTATATTTCATATATGTGAGAAAGGCGGCGGGCATTGCGGCTCACTCTGGGCGGGCGCACGCATTGGCACCTGGCGGCTTTTTTTCCCTGCGGCAAAAAAATAACGCGCCGTCAGGCGCGATGAAATGCACTAAAAAAGAGGGCGCGGGTTCTGAGCCGTGCCTTGGGCTTTGGTTCTCGCGGCGACTGCGCGGGCTTTTTGCGGCGGGGACCTCTGCCCGGCGGGTGCGGCTGTGCCGCGGCCGGGTCCCGGCAAGGCGCGTTGCGGCGCTATGCCCAGTCGGGGCGCGCACCGAGCTGCTCGTGCAGGGCGCAGTAGCTCTCGTAGCGGGAGGGGGCGATCGTCCCGTCCGCCACGGCGGCGCGGACGGCGCAGTCCCGTTCCTTTTCCCGGTGCGTGCAGGCGTTCCAGCGGCACTGGCCGAGATAGGGCTTAAACTCCGGGAACGCGTTTTGCAGCTCCTCCTTTTTCAGGGAGAGATTGCGCAGCATGTCAAGCGACGAGAACCCGGCGGTGTCTGCGATATAGGAATCCGGCGCAACGGAAAACAGCTCGGTGTGCCGGGTAGTGTGCCGGCCGCGCCCCAGCTTTTCACTGACCGCGCCCGTCTCCAGCCGCTCGGGCAGAAGCCGGGAGAGCAGACTGGACTTGCCCGCGCCGGAAAAGCCTGCGAAAGCGCTGACCGCGCCGCGCGCAAGGCGCAGGATCTCTTCCAGTCCCATCCCCGTTTTCGCGCTGGCCGCCACGACGGCGTACCCCGCTTTTTCGTATGCGGCGGCGACGCTGTCCGGCGCGCGCAGATCGCTTTTGTTCACGACAACGACGGGTTCGACCCCGCTCGCGGCGCACACGACGGTGAGCTTGTCGGCGAAGAACAGGTCGGGCTCCGGCTTTGTGGTGGAGAGGACGATAAACAGTTTATCCAGGTTGGAAATAGGAGGGCGCGCAAAACAATTTTTGCGCGCCATGAGTTCTGTAATCACACCGGCGCCGTCGGGCAGCGGTTCGATGCGCACCCGGTCGCCGACGAGCAGGATTGTCTTTTCCTTGCGGAAGATGCCGCGCGGCTTGCAGGCGTAGGTGCCCGCCGCCGTGCGCACGTTATAGAACCCGCCCATGCTGCGCGTCACCAGCCCGCAAAGGCTGTGCGCGGCTGTTTCGCCTGATTTCTCCGCTGTTTGAGCCCTGACGGGCACGTGCTCCGGCTGCGCCGGGCAGTTGCGGCAGGGGGACGCGGAAGCGGCGGACCTGCCAGTTGCATATGCGCTGTCAGCGTTGCTGCACATCCCGCGTTATCCCTCGGGGTCCGGCTGTTCCGGCTCCGGTTCGCTCTGGGATTCGGACTGCGACGGCGGCGGGGTCGGCGGCTCGGTCTGGGATTCGGACTGCGACGAAGAAGAGGTCGGCTCCGGCCCGAGCGAGACGACGACGTACACCGAGTACCCTTCCTCAACCTCGACGAGGGGCGAGGGCTGCTGCGAGATAATCCGGCCCTTGGGCACGGTCGCGTCATAGGCCGTGTCGCTGTACATCTTCAGGCCCAGGCGGGTCAGTTCATATTCGGCTTCGCCCTCGGTCATGTCGATCAGGCGGGGGATGGACACCATTTTCACATCCTTGCCCGAGCTCACATAGATAAACAGCGTGTCGTCCGCCGGCATCTCTTCGCCCGGCGCGGGAGAGCATTCGATGATGATGCCCGCGTCGACCGTGTCGGACTTGCGGTCGATCTTCTCGTGCTTGATTTCCAGGCGTTCGAGCATTTCGATCAGGGATTCGTTGTATTCCGCGCCCACGATATTCGGGATGGGCACAGTGTCCGCGCCGGTAGAGACGGTCAGCACGATTTCCGTGCCCGGATCGACCATGGTGCCAGCTTCGAGAGACTGTTCAAAGATGACGCCGGCCTCTACGTCCGCGTTCGCCTCTTCCTGCTTGGTGATGCTGAAATTCTCCGCGATTTCCGGGTCGGCGGCTACGGTTTCGTACAACTGCTCGATAAAGCGGGGCACTTCGATCTGGTCGGGCGTCTTTTCGCCGCCGCTGGCCAAAAAACAGATGACAAGCCCGATGACGAGCAGCGCGGCGAGCACGCCGCCGGCTATGGCGATAATATTGCCCTTGGTCCAGAATTTGCCGTCCCCCTTGTCCGGGTCGGTCAGGCTCAGCACGTCCTGGTCCTGCGGGAGTTCCTCGACAAGGTCGAAATGGAACACGATCGCGGGATCGGCCAGCACGAGCTTGAGGTCGTTTATCATGTCGATGGCGCTCGCATAGCGCTTTTCGGGCGTTTTCATCATGGCGCGGCGCACGATCTGCTCAAGGCCGACCGGGATCATCTTGTTGATCTGGCGGGGTTCCTTGGGCGTGGACTGGATCTGCTTGATGGCGACGCTGACGGGGGTGTCGCCGTCAAAGGGCAGGGCGCCCGTGAGCATTTCATAGAGCATGACGCCCACGGAGTAGATGTCCGACTTCTCGTCGGTGTGCTCGCCGCGCGCCTGCTCGGGGCTGATATAGTAGACCGTGCCGATGGCCTTGTCGGTCATGGTGACGGTTTCAAACTTGGAGATGCGGGCGATGCCGAAGTCCATGACCTTGATGGTGCCGTCGCTGAGGATCATGATGTTCTGCGGCTTGATGTCGCGGTGGATGATGCCGCGCTCATGCGCATGCTGCAGGGCGCTGAGAATCTGCATCGTGATCTTGACCGCGATGGTATAGGGGATGGCTTTCTGGGTGCGGATAAAGTCCTTGAGGGTGATGCCGTCTATGTACTCCATGACGATGTACTGCAGGTTGCCCTCGAACTCAAAGTCGATTACGCTCACGATATTGCGGTGGCGCAGCATGGAGATGGCGCGCGATTCGTTGAGGAAACGCCGCCGGAACTGTTCGTCCGCCACAAATTCGTCCTTCAGGATTTTGACCGCGACGTCGTTGCCGGTCACGCGGTCGGTCGCGCGGTACACGACGGCCATGCCGCCGCTGCCGATCATATCCTCCAGCACGTACCGGTCTTTCAGAATGGTGCCGGTGTATCTATCCATTTGAATTCCACTCCTTCACTCAAGCGCAATGGATCAAAATAATGGTTATATTGTCCCGCCCGCCCCGGGCGCAGGCCTCCTGTACCAGCAGCCGGCAGGTTTCCTCGTCGCTGCGGCCTGTGGAAATATATGCAAACAGCTCCTCGGCGCTGAAATAGCCGTGCAGGCCGTCCGAGCAGAGAAGCAGGTGTTTTTTGCGCACGTCCACCTCGAACAGGTCGATTTCCGTATGGTCGTCCGGGCCGAGGGAACGGGTGATCACGTTGCGCTGGGGGTGTTTTTTTGCCTGGTCCTCGTCGATTTCGCCCATCTCCACCAGCTCCTGCACCACAGAGTGGTCGCGTGTGACCTGACGGCACTGCTGGCCGTCGATGAGATAGGCGCGGCTGTCGCCCACGTTGGCGACGACGCCCACGCCGCCGCTGAGGATGGCTGCCACACAGGTCGTGCCCATGCCCGCGAATTCGCGCTGGCCGGCGCTGTATTCGTACATGCGCCGGTTGATCTGCTCGATCGAGGACGCGACGAGGCGGCCCGGCCTTGCGGCGAGCCGGTCCGGGTCGGCGGTGCGGATGGCCTGCTCAAACATGCTCGCGGCCATGTTGCTCGCGAACTTGCCGGCCTTCGCGCCGCCCATGCCGTCGAACACGCCGGCGTACAGGGTGTCGTTTGCCGTATAGCCATAGACAAAGGTGTCCTGGTTTTCGGAGCGAACCAACCCCTTGTCAGTCAAACCGGTTATCTGCATAACCTGTTTATTCCCCTTTCTTCTCCCGCCCCAGCCGCAACTGGCCGCAGGAGCCGCTTATATCTCCGCCGACAGAGCGGCGGACTGTCACAGTATAGCCGTGTTTTTGCAGTATATCCGCAAAGGCGCGGACGCCGCTCTCGCCGGGCCGGGCAAAATCCCTGCCCCGGACGGGGTTGACGGCGATCAGATTGATATGGCAGTTCTTCATCGGGCGCAGCAGCGCCGCAAGCTCCCTTGCGCAGGCGGGCGCGTCGTTGACGCCGCGGATGACGGAGTATTCGAACGAGATGCGCCGCCCCGTCGCCCGCTCGTAGCAGACGCAGGCGTCCATCAGTTCGTCCAGACTCCATCGCCGGGCGACGGGCATAAGCGTCCGCCGGAGCGCGTCGTTCGGCGCGTGCAGGGAAACGGCCAGCGTGATCTGCAGCCGCAGCCGCGCAAGGTCGCGGATCCGGTCGGCAAGGCCGCAGGTGGACAGGGTGATGTGCCGGTGCGAAAGGCCTGCGCCCGCGGGGTGCGCTATGTTTTCGAGAAAGCGCACGACATTGTCGTAGTTGTCCAGCGGCTCGCCCATGCCCATGAGCACGACGGAGCCGATCCGCTCGCCCTGGTCTCTGGACAGGAGCAGGTACTGGTCGAGAATTTCGCCGGCGCTGAGGTTGCGGCCGAGCCCGTTTAACGTAGAGGCGCAGAAGGCGCAGCCCATCCTGCACCCGGCCTGGGTGGACAGACAGGCGGACAGCCCGAACCGGTAGCGCATGACCACCGCTTCTACGGTATACCCATTTTGTAATTCTATCAAATACTTCGCCGTCCCGTCAAGCTTTGAGACGAATTTATCCGCAATTTTACAGGGGGAAAGGTACGTTTTTTCCTGTAATGCGGCGCGGTCGGCCTTGTTGAGGTCGGTCATCCCGGAAAAATCGGTGACGCCGCGCCCGCACCACGCAAAAATCTGCCTGGCGCGGAAGGCGGGGAAGCCCAGCTCTTCCGCAAGGGCGCACACCTGCGCATAGGAGAGAGATTTTAAATCCAGCTTTGTATCCATGCTCACGCCTCCCGCTGTATCGCCGCGATATAGAAGCCCTCCACGCCGGGCTCGAACAGGGTGACGGGCCCGTCCGCGTCCGCGCCCGACAGGCGGGGGCAGGGCGCGTAGGAGAAGCCGGGGTTATCCCGTATAAACGCGTCGGTCACGGCGCGGTTTTCGGCGGGGACGAGGGTGCAGGTGCTGTACACCAGCCGCCCGCCGGGGCGCAGGCTCTGCGCGGCCCGCTCCAGCACGGCGCGCTGGACGGCGGGCAGCCCTGAAAACGCAGACGGCGGCCGGTAGCGCAGCTCGGGGCGGCGGGCGATCATCCCATAGCCGGAACAGGGCGCGTCCACGAGGGCGGCGTCGGCCTGCGCGCGGACCGGATAGGGCCGGGTGGCGTCGGCCGCGGCGGGATGGACACAGGAAATGCCCAGCCGGCGCATGCCCGCTTCAATAAGCCGGACGCGGTGGGGGTGCAGGTCGAACGCGTATATTGCGCCGCGGTCGCGCATTTGCTGGGCCATGGTAAACGATTTGGACCCGGGCGCGGCGCACACGTCGAACACCGTGTCGCCCGGCTTTGCGCCGACTGCGGCGGCGGCGCCGCTGCAGCGCAGGGTGTTGATCCGCGCGCACAGGCGCGCCTGCTGGCCGGGCACGCCGGCGAGAAACGCCCGGGCATCGGCGCTGCCGTAAACGTCCGCCAGCAGTTTTGCCAGATCGGGGTGGACGGAGTATTTCAGCGAAAGCC
>CAJLRT010000006.1 GCA_905209135.1 uncultured Eubacteriales bacterium | reverse complement strand
TACGAGATCACTGTGTGACTGGAGTTCAGACGTGTGCTCTTCCGATCTGGCGGGAGGCATGCCTCCCGCCGGTTTCAAATCAAAACTTACGAATAAAAGTCCAGCACCTTTTCGGCAAACGCGCGCCCGCGCGCCGTCTCGGCGCTGCCGCCCATCGCGGCGCCGACGCCGATGGCGTCCTCAATCTGGGCGCGGTCCGCGCCATGGTCGAGCGCCTGCTTGACCAGCCATTCGAGCGCGGCCTCGTTGTTGGTCGCCACGGCGATGCCGATGGCGATCAGCTCTTTTTCCGCGCGCGAGAGCGTCCCGTCCCGGAAGGCTGCGTTTTCCATCTGCGCAAAGGCGGAATCCACATCCGAATTCTGCAGGTAGGTCTCCTGGGACTCCCTGTGCCTGCGGAGCATTTCTTCAAGTTTTTCCAATTTCTCCTGGTTTTCCATAACCGTCTCCTAAATTTCCTCCGGCGAATCCGTCAGTATCTCTCCGACGCCCCGAAACACAAAGCTGGGCCGGTACGGGAATTTTCGCATGATATGCAGGTTGGTGACGCCGGACAGCACGAGGGCCGTGTCGATTTCCGATTCGATGCCGGCGACAATGTCGGTATCCATCCTGTCGCCGACGATGACGGCGTCCTCAGGCTCCACGCCCAGCATGCGCAGCCCGGTGCGCATCATCAGCGGATTGGGCTTGCCGATATAGTAGGGGACCTTGCCCGTAGTGAGTTCGATGGGAGCCACATAGGCGCGGCAGGCCGGAACAATCCCCTGCTCGGAGGGGCCGGTCAGGTCCGGGTTTGTGCCGATGAGCTTGGCGCCGTTGAAAACGTAGCGCACCGCCTTGATGATGCTGTCGGAGTTGTAGTTGCTCGTTTCGCCGACGATGACGTATTCGGGGCTGACGTCGTCCATGGTAATGCCCGCGTCGTACAGCGCGCCCATGAGCCCCGGGTCGCCGATGACATAGGCGGTCGCGCGCGGGTTCTGGCTCTTGATAAAGGCCGCGGTTGCCAGGGCGCTTGTGTAGAAGTGGCTCTCGTCCACATCCAGGCCCATCCGCTGCAGTTTCTGCCGCAGCTCCTTGGGCGAACGGCCGCTGCCGTTTGTGAGGAACAGAAAGCGCTTGTTCTCCTCCTGCAGCCAGTGGACAAATTCCAGAACATTCGGCAGAATGGTGTTGCCGTGATAGATAACGCCGTCCATATCGCATATAAAGCCTTTTTTGTCCCGTACTGCCTGCCTCTGCGCCATAGCATCGCCCCATTTCATTGTTTGCTTTATTTTATCATGTTTTTCTGCGATTATCAATGGCGGGGCCGTTGAAAAATGCGTGGTGAAGCGTTTTCCCGGCAAAAAAATACAGAAAGGAGGTGAAGAATATCTTCACCTCCTGGTAGGCGCTCATTTTATGCAAGCGTGCGCTGCATTAATAGGCTTCCTGCTCCTTCTGCTTTGCAAAGCATTCGCTGCAGTATACGGGTCTGTCCTCTCTGGGCTGGAAGGGTACCTTCGCCTCGGCGCCGCAGGCGGCGCAGGTGGCGGTGAAGTACTCTCTGTTGGCCCGGCTGGCAGACTTTCTGGCAGTGCGGCATTCCTTGCATCTCTGGGGCTCGTTCTGGAAGCCCTTTTCCGCATAGAATTCCTGCTCGCCCGCTGTGAATACGAATTCCTGTCCGCATTCCTTGCAAATGAGTGTCTTGTCTTCGTACATGTCTTTCCCTCGCTTAAAGATAATAGAGTATGCCCCGGGCGGAATTGCACCGCCACTGTTTCGAGAACCGTTCTGCTGTTTAAACTACATGGGCAAATATAGGCTTAATTTCCGGATAAATTCCGGGAAAGCTTTGCTTTCACTCTGGTCAGCGCGTTATCAACCGATTTTTCAGATTTGTGCAGCATGGTTGCAATTTCACTGTAACTGTGCCCTTTGAGGTACAGCGACAGGACTTTGAGTTCATAATCCGACAACAGATTGATAAGCAGATTCCGAACGGTTTCAAAACCTTCTTGGCCCAATGCATACTCATCAGGAGCGGGAAAATTTGAAAGCATGTCAGGAGCGTCTTCTAAATCGCGGATATTGGAACGTGGAATATCGGCGTTTTTTTTCGCCGCAGTAATCAGTCTTCTCTTGATGCATATGAGTGCGAACGCATCAAACGGGACGCCGCGCGCCGGGTCGAACAGGGCGGTGCTTTGGAACAGGGCGATCATCCCCTCCTGCACCAGGTCGTCAAAATCATCGGTCGAGCCGGAGTATTGCGCGGCAAGCGCATGTATTTTGGGCAACAGCCGGGGCAGAGCCGAAAAGAAGTCGGCCTCTGTTTTGCGCATGGCGCCAGAAGCCTTGTCACAGCTTTGTCCGGACATTGTAACACCACTTTAATCAAGATACGTTCATTATAATTTCACATAGGAGAAATGTCAAGCCAATTCGCAAAAAAACACGAAATAAAAGGCCCTGAACGGGGATAGGCGCAGCGGCGGCAGTTGCCGATTGACAATTCATGGGCCGTGCGCTAAAATAAATAGGTATACACAGGCTGTAAAATGATTTGTAAAGGCTGGAGAGCAATATGAAATACGCAGTGATTCTGGGCGACGGCATGGCCGATACGCCCGTCCCCATGCTGGGCGGCAAAACGCCGCTGGAGGCGGCTGAAAAGCCGAATATGGATCTTCTGGCAAAGCGGGGAGAGCTTGGCCTTGTCAAGACGGTGCCGGACACCTGCAAGCCGGGCAGCGATGTTGCGAACCTCTCCGTAATGGGCTACGACCCGGCGCGCTATTACACGGGCCGTTCGCCGCTGGAGGCGGTCAGCATCGGCATCCCCTTAAAGGACAGCGACAGGACGTTCCGCTGCAATCTTGTAACCCTGTCCGAGGAGGAGCCGTATGCGGAAAAGACGATGGTCGACTACTCGTCCGATGAAATTTCCACGCCGGAGGCGGACGAACTGATTCGCGCTGTGGACGAGGCGCTGCGCACCGACCTGATTCGTTTTCACACCGGCATCAGTTACCGCCACTGCATGGTATGGGACGGCGCGCCGCAGGATTTCACGCTCACGCCGCCGCACGATATTTCGGACCGCAAAATTGCGGACTATCTGCCCCGGGGGAGCAGGGCGGACGCAGTGCTGGCCATGATGGAGAAGAGCTATGCCCTGCTTAAGGACCATCCGGTAAACGCCGCCCGCCGTGCGCGCGGCCTGCGCCCGGCCAACAGCATCTGGCTGTGGGGGGACGGTTCCAAGCCGCAGCTTCCCGCGTTCAGGGAAAAATACGGCGTTCGGGGCGCGATGATCTCGGCGGTGGACCTGCTCAAGGGAATCGGCATCTGCGCCGGCCTGCGCTCGATCGACGTGGCGGGCGCGACCGGGAATATACATACGAACTTTGACGGCAAGGCGGCCGCCGCAATCCAGGCGCTGACGCAGGACGGGGACGATTTTGTGTACATACATGTGGAAGCGCCCGACGAATGCGGGCACCGCGGCGAGACGGAGAACAAGGTGCGCTCCATTGAACTTATCGACGAGAAGATCGTCGGCCCGCTCATGCGCGCGCTGGAGGGGCAGCCCCACTCCATTCTCGTACTGCCCGACCATCCCACGCCGCTTGCCATCCGCACCCACTCCGGCGACCCGGTGCCCTATATCCTTTACCGGACCGGCGGGACGGGCAGCGGGCTTGCCTATACCGAGGCAAACGCCGCGTCGGCCGGCGTGTTTGTTGAGCCGGGGCACACCCTGATGGACCGGTTTCTGGCCGGATAGACGGGGGCGCGGAAGACAAGTGATATATTTAGACCACAGCGCGACGACGAGGGTTCTGCCGGAGGCGGCGGCCGCCGCCGGCGCGGCAATGTGTGAAAATTTTGGAAACCCCTCCTCGCTGCACGGGCTGGGCCTTGCCGCCGAGCGCACGCTGGAAGCGGCGCGCGAAAGCGTCGCCCGCGCCCTGCAGGCGCAGCCGCAGGAGATCGTGTTCACCTCGGGCGCAACCGAGGCGGACAACCTTGCCATATTCGGCGCGGCGCGCGCACTGCGCCGCCGCGGGAACCGGATTGTGACGACGGCGGTGGAGCATCCGGCCGTGGCCGAGTGCTGCGCGCGCCTTGCTGCGGAGGGCTTTGAGGTCGTGGCGCTGCGGCCTGAGGGCGGCCGGATTCGGCCGGAGCAGGTGTTCGGCGCGGTGACGCCGGACACCATACTTGTGAGCATGATGGCCGTCAACAACGAGACGGGCGACCGCCTGCCCATCGACGCGGTCGCGCCGGCCATCCGGCGTGCGGGCGCGCCCGCCCTGTTCCACTGCGACGGGGTGCAGGCGTTCGGGAAGCAGACGCTGATCCCCGGCCGGCTCGGCATCGACCTGCTGGCGGTCAGCGCGCACAAGCTGTACGGGCCGAAGGGCGCCGGCGCGCTGTATATCCGGCGCGGCGCGCGGATTCTGCCGCAGCTCGCCGGCGGCGGGCAGGAGCGGGGGCTTCGCTCCGGGACGGAAAACCTGCCCGGAATCGCGGGCTTTGCCGCCGCGGTCGACAGCGTGTATCCGCGGCGGGACGAGATCGG
This sequence comes from uncultured Eubacteriales bacterium, assembly GCA_905209135.1. Lineage (GTDB taxonomy): Bacteria > Bacillota > Clostridia > Oscillospirales > UMGS1783 > UMGS1783. Next base: position 10,488 of record CAJLRT010000006.1, on the reverse strand, counting down.
CGCGCATATGGCGGCCCTGCGCGCGCGCCTGCTGGAGCATGTGTCCGGCATTCCCGAAATCGTTGTAAATTCGCCGGAGGACGGCGCGCCGTATATTGTGAACCTGTCCGTGCTCGGCTGCCGCTCCGAGATTGCCCTGCACTTTCTGGAAGAGCGCGGCGTCTATGTCTCGAGCGGCTCGGCCTGCTCTTCCAGGGGGGAAAAGCGCTCGCGCGTGCTCTCGGCCTACGGCCTGCCGCCGGAGCGGTACGACACGGCGCTGCGCGTCAGTTTCGGCATGGAGAACACACAGCGGGATATTGACGAACTGGCCGAGGGGCTGCGGGCCTGCATCCGCCGGTTTGTAACACGTTAGGAGATCGTATGAGACAAATCATTCTGTTTAAGCTCGGCGAAGTCGCCCTCAAGGGCCAGAACCGCCGCCGCTTTGAAAAGCTGCTGCTGGACGGCGTAAAGCGTGCCTGCGCTCCGTTCGGGAGTTTTCACGCCTATATCGCCCAGTCCACCGGCTACGTGGAGCCGCAGGATGACACGGCCGACGTGCCCGGCGCATACGGCGCGTGCAAAAAGGTGTTTGGAATCAGCACCATATGCCTGGCGGCCCTGTGCGGCAAGGATATGGACGAGATATACCGGACGGCGGACGAATTTCTGGGGCCGCGCCTGTCCGAGCTGCGCACTTTCAAGGTCGAGGCCAAGCGGGCGGACAAGCAGTTCCCCCTGCGCTCGCCCGAGATCTGCGCGGAGGTCGGCGGCCATCTGCTCGACGCGTTCCCGCATCTGCGGGTCGACGTGCACAGGCCGGACGCCATTGTCTATGTGGAGATCCGGGACCGTTACGCCTGTATCCACGAGCTTGCCGAGAAAGGCGAGGGCGGGATGCCTACGGGCAGCGGCGGCCGGGGCATGCTGCTCATTTCGGGCGGGATTGACAGCCCGGTTGCGGGCTATATGCTCGCGCGGCGCGGCGTGGTCCTGAACGCCGTCCACTTCTTTTCCTACCCCTATACGAGCGAACGGGCCAGGGACAAGGTGATCTCCCTGCTGAAAAAAGTGGCGCAGTACAGCGGCAGAATCCACCTGCACGTCGTGCCCTTTACCGAGATTCAGGAGCGCATGCGCGAAAAAATAGACGAGGAGTATTTCACCCTGGTCATGCGTGCGTTTATGATGAAGATCGCCGACCGGGTGGCGAAGGAAACCAACTGCGGCGCGCTGATTACGGGCGAGTCGCTCGGCCAGGTCGCCTCCCAGACCATGGAGGCGCTCGCCGTGACAAACAGCTTCTGCACGCTGCCGGTGCTGCGGCCCGTGGTCGGCATGGACAAGGAGGACATCGTGCGCATTGCGCGCCGGATTGACACGTTCGAGACCTCCATTTTGCCGTATGAGGACTGCTGCACTGTGTTTACCCCGCGCCATCCCAAGACCAAGCCGCAGCTCGGCGCCGTGCTGCGCCAGTTGGAAAAGCTGGATGTGGAGGCGCTGATCGAGCGCGCTGTCGGCGGGATTGAGTGGCAGATGATCGAGCCGTAACGATATGATTGTATATATTATATATGTATAAGAGAGAACGGGAGATGGGCTTATGAACTGTGAAATTGTCTGCGTAGGCACAGAACTGCTGCTGGGCGACATTGTGAACACCAACGCGGCCTGGCTTGCGAAACAGCTTGCCGAACTGGGAATCAACGTATACTACCAGAGCGTTGTGGGCGACAATCCGGCCCGCCTGAAAAACGTGCTGGAAAGCGCCTTTGCGAGAGCCGACCTCGTGCTCACCACCGGCGGGCTCGGGCCCACGAAAGACGACCTGACCAAGGAGACGGCCGCTTCGCTCATGGGCGCGCGCCTCGCGCTGCACGAACCGTCGCTTGCGCATATTGAAACGGTGTTCAGCCAGGGCGGCCGCACTGTGACTGAAAGTGTGAAAAAGCAGGCCTATCTGCCGGAGGGATGTATTCCGCTGCACAACCCCGCCGGAACCGCGCCCGGATTTATTCTGGAAAAGGGCGGAAAGACTTTGATTATGCTGCCCGGCCCGCCCAGGGAGATGACGGCCATGTTCAACGCCGGCGTGCGCCCGCACTTCGCCAGTGAGGACGGGACGTACCTGTTTTCCCGCCGCATCCGCATTATGGGCATCGGCGAGTCGGACGTTGCGGACATGGTCGGCGATCTGATGGACGGCGCCAATCCCACCGTGGCCCCGTACGCGAAGAATACCGAGACCGAGCTGCGCGTGACGGCCGCCGCCGCGACGCAGGCGCAGGCCGACGAAATGATCGCGCCGGTTGTGGAGGAGATACGCCGCCGTGTCGGCCGCTATATCTACGGAATCGACGTAAACAGCGTGGAGGAGCGCTGTATGGAGCTGCTGCTGGAAAGCGGCCGCAAAGCCGCTTTTGCGGAGAGCTGCACCGGCGGCCTCGTGGCCAAGCGGCTGACCGACCTGCCGGGCGCGTCCGCCGTATTCGATTTCGGGGCCGTCACCTACTCGAACGCCATGAAGGCCAAGGCGCTCGGCATCGACCCCGGCCTGATCGAGGAGCACGGCGCGGTCAGCGAGCAGGTGGCGCGGGCCATGGCCGAGGGCGTGCGCGCTTTCAGCGGCAGCGACGTCGGAATCGGAATCACGGGCGTTGCCGGCCCGGACGGAGGCACGGAGGACAAGCCGGTCGGCACGGTATACATCGGCCTTGCGGACGGGAAAGAGACGAGGGTCCAGCTACACAGGCTCGACTCCAAGACCCGCGGCCGGGATATGATCCGCATGTTTGCGGCCTCCCGCGCGTTCGATATGCTCCGCCGTTATCTGGAGGATACATCCGCAGGCTGAGCCCTGCGAAAAAAGCGCCCTGAAAAGGAACGGATTCCTTTTCGGGACGCTTTTTTGAAAAATCTGTTTTGCGGCTTGTCTGCGCGCCGCCGATCGTGTAAAATAAGGTGTGCCCTTTTACTGGCCGATGACGGACAGGGGATCGACGCGCACGCCGTCCTTGACGATCTCAAGGTGCAGATGGGATTCCTGCGCGCTCTCCAGCGGCATTTCCGTGCCGACGGTGCCGATCACATACCCCTGGCTCACCTCTTCGCCCTCGTCGACAAAAATAACTTCGTTGAGGCCGCAGTAGACGGATACGTGACCGTCCGCGTGCGCGATGGAGACGGTGTGCCCGAGCAGTTCGTCATAGTACACGTCCTCGACCGTGCCGTCCGCGATCGCTTCGACGGATGTGCCCACGGGCGCGGCAAAGTCCACGCCGTTGTGGACGCGCCAGTCTTTCAGCGTCTCGGAGAACACGAGCTGGTCGCTGGAGAAGGAGGCCGTTACCTCGCCGGAAAGGGGCGCGGTAAAGGAAACGGTCTGCGCCGGCGGCGTCACGATGGTCTCCGCCTCGCTGCTCTCCGGCGCGCTGCTTTCGGACGCGGAGGAGGACGACGAGGATGAGGAACTGCTGGAGGACTGCACGACGGAGGGCCGCTGCTGGTTGACGACCACGCCGTTGGAGCCGGAGTTGGAGATTACCTGGCTGCGGTTGTTTTCAGCGGTGTCGTTGAAGCTTTTTACAGTGAAGTAGACTGCAGTTACAACCAGCGCGAAGCACAGGACGGATGCGATGATAAAGCCTTTATTGATTTTGGTTACAGCGTGTTTGCTGTCGCCCGCTAGTTTCATTTTTTTCATTTTTCATACCTCCACCCTTATTATTAACACGGCCGGAGAAGAATATGCAGGCGCAAAAATGAATTCATGTATAAAATTTTCCAGCAAGAGGCGCAAGGGCGTACGGATTCGGGGCCCGGCGCCAGCGGCGGCGGCGCGTCCGTTTGTTTTGTAATTTATGTATAGGGCGGCTGGCGCCTTGCAGATATTTTCAGTAACGAGGAGGATACGGGATGATTCTGGTGGAGAGAATCGCTGTCATGAACCTGGAAAACGCAGTCCGCGGCGCGCGCAATCCCATGAATAGCTGGGCAAAATCGGACAGCTATTACGATGAAAGCGGGAACTATGTGCTCGGAGAGAACGATCTGGCGCTCGCGGTGCGCCTGCGCCGCGCGGGAAGCGACCACCGGAAGTTCCTGCGGCAGGTGTTCGTTTCGGCGGATATCACGGCGCCGCTGTACTGGTGGAAGGAGTTTGACACGTATAAGGTCTCGACTGTCGCCAACTCCACGAGCACGATGCACAAGCTCCATTCCAGTCCGATCACGGCGGCGGACTTCAGCTGCGAAAAGATGCGGCCCGAAACCCGCTGCGCCTTTGATGCGGTAATCGAGCGGCTGGAAGCGCTGCGGCAGGCCTTTGTCGAAACAAAGGACAGGGCCGTATGGTACGACATGATTCAGTTTTTGCCGTCGAGCTATAACCAGATGCGCACCTGTACCTTTAATTATGAGAACCTGATCAACATGTACGCCGCGCGCCGCTTCCACAAGCTCGACGAGTGGCGGGAGTTCTGCGCCGCGGTCGAGACGCTGCCCTATGCGCGCGAGCTGATCCTGCCGGAGGAGCCGGGGCCGGCCGGGGCTTGACAGGCCGGGGCCGCTGTATTATACTGTAAACGGACATTATCGTGAACAGGAGTGGGAAGATGTATAGCTTTTCTTGCTGAATATGAATGCGCGCTCCGGCGGGGAGGCTCCCGGCCTTGTGTTCGGCGCGCGGCAAGAAAGCTGCGTTTTTGAATCCTGTATATCTTTTTTATGTGCATACGCGCCGTGCGCCTGCCGTTGCGGGCCGCGGTGCGGGCGGACGGCGCATAAGGATGCGGAGGCTGCGGCTTTCCTGCATCCTTTTTTGTTTGGAGTTGATGATTGTGTCCATAATACAGGTTTCCAACCTCACCTTTTCCTATCCTGGTTCATACCAGGAAATTTTCAGAGACGTATCCTTTGCCGTTGACACCGACTGGAAGCTCGGTTTTACCGGCCGAAACGGGCGCGGCAAAACAACGTTTTTAAAGCTGCTGTGCGGCGCGTATGAGTACGGCGGCTCCATTTCCGCAGGCGTCCAGTTCGACTACTTTCCCTTTCCGGTCGGCGATCCGTCCCTACTCACGGCCGATGCGCTGAAACGGCTGCAGCCCGGCTGCGAGATGTGGCGCATCCAGCGGGAGCTGTCCATGCTGGAGGCGGACGACGAAATCCTGTACCGGCCCTTCGATACGCTCAGCAGCGGCGAGCAGACAAAGGTTCTGCTCTGCGCCCTGTTTGCGCGGGAGGGAAATTTTCTGCTGATCGACGAGCCGACCAACAACTTGGACATGCAGGCGCGCGCGGTTCTGAGCCGGTACCTGAACCGGAAAAAGGGGTTTATCCTCGTTTCGCACGACCGGGCGTTTCTGGACGGCTGCGTGGACCATATCCTGTCCATCAACCGTGCCGGCATAGAGATTCAGCAGGGGAATTTTACCACCTGGTCCGAAAACCGCGCGCGGCAGGACCAGTTTGAGCACAGCCGCAACGAAAAGCTGAAGCAGGACATCCGCCGCCTGGAAGCCGCGGCCGCGCAGACGGCGCGCTGGTCCGACCGCGTCGAAAAATCCAAGCGGGGCGCGGACGACAAGGGGCATGTGGGGCATATGGCCGCCAAAATGATGAAGCGCTCCAAGGCAACCGAGGCGCGCCGCGAAAAGGCGGTTTCAGAGAAAGCGGGCCTGCTTCGGAATGTGGAGATGAGCGGCGAGCTGAAGCTCAGCCCGCTCGCGCACCGCGAACGCGTGCTTGTCGAGGCGAAGGGCCTGTCCGTCGCCTATGGCGAAACGCCTGTGCTGCAGGGGCTGGACTTCAGCCTGGAGCGGGGCGAACGCCTGGCCCTGCTCGGCCGCAACGGGACCGGGAAATCCAGTGTTCTGAAACTGATTCTGGGCGAGGCCGTACCGCATGCGGGAACGCTGCGCCTGGCCGGCGGCCTGACGCTGTCGAGCGTGCCGCAGCGGACGGATTTTCTATCCGGCGGCCTGTCGGACTTCGCCGCGCGCAGCGGGATTGACGAGAGCCTGTTCAAGGCCATCCTGCGCAAGCTCGGTTTTGACAGGGCCCAGTTTGACATGCCCATGGAGGCGTTCAGCAGCGGGCAGAAGAAAAAAACGCTGATTGCGAAGAGCCTGTGCGAGCGCGCCCATATCTATATATGGGACGAGCCGCTTAATTTTGTCGACGTGCTCTCCCGCATGCAGCTCGAGCGGCTGCTGCGCGAATTTGCGCCGACCATGATCTTTGTCGAGCACGACCGCGTGTATGTCACGCCGGAGATCAAGGCCGCAGCCGACTCCTATCTCGAACGGTATGGCGCCTGACCGCTCGATACTTACCGAATATGGAAGATCCTCCTTCACGATGAAGGAGGATCTTTGTTAATCGATGAGATTGTATCCGTGGTCGGCGACGACCGACTTGAGTTTTTCAAGATAGTTTTCGGCCGCCTTCGACAGCTTCGCACGCTCGTTGGTGATCCAGCCGACCAGCATCGTCTCGTCGGTGTCGAGCGGCACTGTCACGATCTTCTCGTTGTTGAGGTCACCGTTGTCGATGCCGGTGCACACCGTGTAACCATTCAGACCGATGATGAAGTTCAGGATCGTGGCACGGTCGGTCACGTTGATCTGCTTGGGGGAGTATTCCGGCCAGACCGCTTCCTCGGCGAAGAAGAAGCTGCCTTCCTCGCCCTGCTCGTATTGAATGAACGGGAATGGCTTCAGGTCTTCCATCGTGACCTTCTTCTTGCCGGCCAGCGGATTGTTGCGTGAGATGAATACATGCAGCGGCGCGCGGAACAACGGATGGAATTCAAGATGCTTCTCGCGCAACATCTTGCCGATGACGTCCTTGTTGAAGTCGGACAGGTAGATGATGCCGATCTCCGACAGCATGTTGGCGACCTGGTTGATGATGTCCTTCGTGCGGGTCTCGCGGATCGTGAACTCGTATTCATCGGACTTGATGGAACTGATCATCTCCACGAACGCCTCGACGGCGAACATGTAATGCTGCGTGGATACGGAGCACAACTGCTTGCGCGGCTTCGCGTTCTTATAGCGCTCCTCCAGCAGGGAAGCCTGATCGAGCACCTGACGTGCGTAGGTGAGGAATTCCGCGCCATCCACGGTCAACGCGATTCCTTGGGACGAACGGGTGAAGATCTCGATGCCCAGCTCGTTCTCGAGTTCCTTCACCGAGGAACTCAACGCCGGCTGCGACACGTACAGCTCGTGCGAGGCTTCGTTCATGGAGCCGCATTCGACGATTTTGACGATGTACTTCAACTGTAGGAGAGTCATAACACCCATTTATAGCAGCGGCCATTTACGAAAGATCAGTTTATAACGTTCGGTTTCTGCATTGTGGACGGACGCATTCCGCCATCGGCATATCGCGACCATGGCGGAATGACTATGCCCGGACGATCAGATCCGCACTCCCAAAGATGCAAGGTCCTTGCGAGCCTGTTCGGCATCGACGAAGCGGAAGGCGTGGATGCCCACCTTGCCGGCTCCGTCCACGTTCTTCGCGGTGTCATCGAAGAATACCGACCTTTCGGCTTCGATGCCAAAACGTTGCAGTGCCAGCTCGTAGAAATCGGCGTTGGGCTTGAACATCTTCTCCTCGCCCGACACGGCCGTGCCGTCGAGAATTTCCGTAAGCTGCGGAAACTTCTCGAAGGCGAAATGAATGGTCTCGTACGACCAGTTCGTAAGCCCCCATACGCCATAACCGGCGGCTTTCAGGTCGCGTAGCAGCCGTTCCGAGCCGGGCAGCAGGCGAACCAGGGAATCGTCGTAACGCGTGATGTAATCCTCGAAAATATCGGCGATCTCCTTGCCGTGGTCCTGCTCGACGCTTGGTAGCACCTCAGCCAGGGAAGCGCCATGGTCCATGCGATCCTCATAGTCAAAGAAGCCGAACTCGTCGTCATCCGAGCAGATGCGATCCACCAGCTCCTGCGGGTAATGTCCTTCCAGCCCCGCGCGAGACTGCCAATCGACCACGACTCCGCAGAAATCGAAAATGACGTCGGTGATGGCGGGGACTGCATTGACCATGGGGAACCTTCCTCGTAAAGCGTGTATCTGCTGTTCGTCAGTGTATCGTAACGGGGTGGCGTAAGCGGAATGCTGGAAGCAGGGGGTTATTGCCGTGCCGCATTGACGAACTCGGAGAAGATGGCACGGCTGCGCGCATCGACGTTGTGCAAAAATTCCGGATGCCACTGCACCGCCCACAGGAATCGGGATTCCGGCCGGTATACGGCTTCCGTGATGCCGTCCGTGGCCGTCGCCATGACCTTCAGCGTCGGTGCAACGGTCCGTACGGCCTGATGATGGTAACTGTTGACGGCGATCGACCAGTTGCCGTCGTCGTTGCGTTTCATGGTTGACTCGTCGACCTGCGATTGTGGCATGCCATTGAGCATATCGTCCAGCGGCGTGCCCGGTTCCACGGTCACGTCATGGCCGAATGCATCGTATGGGGGCTTCATCATATGATGCTTCACATCGCTCGGATGTTCGCTCGGCAGATCACGCCACAGCGTGCCTCCAAGGCAGGCGTTGATCAGCTGAATGCCGCGGCAGATCCCTAACACCGGTTTGTCGAGCCGGATCATCGTGTCAAGCAGCGGTGGCTCCATCGCATCACGTTCGGCGCTCAGTTCCGGCTTCGTCGCCTGATATTCGGGTGTGACCTTCTCGCCGTAGAGCGTTGGATTCACGTCCTGCCCGCCGGTGAACAGGATGCCGTCGCACATATCGGCCAACTGGCGGATTTCATGGTCATCGGAGGTTAGCGGCAGCATGATCGGCAGTCCGCCTGCCTCCTCGATGCCGTCCATGTATCCGGGTAACAGCCACAGGCTGTCCCGTTCGTAATCGAACAGGGGAGTGATGCCGATGATCGGACGGCTTTTCATGAATGCCACCTTTCCCGTAGTTGAACCCTACGACCCTACTGATGGAACGACAGCATAGTTTCCCGATATTTCACGATTGTGCGGTGTGCATTGCGGGGATGTCAAGTGTTCAACCGACGGTTTCAACGCAGTATGTCCACGGGGGCGATGGATTTGCTGCGTTCGATGATGCCTGAGATGGTTTCCGGCGATTCCTGGCAGCCGCGGCGTAGCCACAACCACAATATGGACGAAGTGGATGAGACGAGGATCTCCATGGCGTATTCCCTGGGGATGCCCGGTGTGTCATCCGGTGCCTTTCGCAGTCGTGACACCTGCCCGAGCAGCAGTTGCTTGATGACGTCCTTGACGCGCTCGTACAGCTGCATGTCGTTGCCGCTGCTGGAGATGGCGTCGAAGAACGCATAGTCTCGTTTGAGATAGCGCATGGCGGATACGAGGTTGCGGGATTTAATGATGTCTTCGACATCGAGCGGCTCGTTGTCATCGTCTGATTCCGGGATGAGTATTGCGGCCAGATCTGCGATGACGTCGTCGAGCAGCTGGTCGCGCAGGTCGAATTTGTCGACATAGTGCATGTAGAAGGTGCCGCGATTGATGTCCGCCTCGCGAGCCAGGTCGCTGACGGTCATCGCGTCGAAGCCTTTGTTCTTGACGAGCGTGGTGAACGCCGCTTTGATTTTCGCTTCCGTTTTGGTTTGTCGTTGTCGTACCATGCCTGCCAGTTTAAATCAACATGTTGTGCATTCCAGTAGTAGTCAACAGTTTTCCGTAAATCGTCTAAACTGAACGGTTTCAGGGGAAATGATCATTGTTCTGTTCATGTCGGGAAAGATACAATCATGCGGAAATTAAATCAACATGTTGTCTATTGATGGAGGCGATACGTCAATGGCGTATATCGAGATGGTGCATAGTTCCAAGCGTTATCAGATGGGTTCCACGGCCATCGTTGCGAACGATGATGTGAGTTTCGGCATCGAGAAGGGTGAGCTGGCGATCATTCTGGGCGCTTCGGGTGCGGGCAAGTCGACGGTGCTCAACATTCTGGGCGGTATGGACACCAATTCCGAGGGCAGGGTCGTCATCGACGGGCGGGACATCTCTGACTATTCGGCCAAGCAGTTGACGGCCTATCGGCGTACGGACATCGGTTTCGTGTTCCAGTTCTACAATCTGGTCGCCAATCTGACGGCCAGGGAGAACGTGGAACTGGCCTCGCAAATCGTGGCCGATGCCATGGATCCGGTGAAGGCGTTGGCGGACGTGGGGCTCGCTGACCGTGTGGATAATTTTCCTGCGCAGTTGTCGGGTGGCGAGCAGCAGCGTGTGGCGATCGCGCGTGCGGTGGCCAAGAATCCGAAGATCCTGTTGTGCGATGAGCCGACGGGCGCGTTGGATTACAACACGGGGAAGCAGGTGTTGCGGATTTTGCAGGATATGAGTCGTGAGAATGGTGCGACGGTGGTGATCGTGACGCATAATTCCGCCATCGCGCCGATCGCCGATCGTGTGATCCGCATGCATGACGGCCGTGTCACCGCGGTCGAGACCAACGAGCATCCCATGGACAT
>CAJLRT010000005.1 GCA_905209135.1 uncultured Eubacteriales bacterium | reverse complement strand
AATGCTGGGGTGTGCGAGAACTGTGCATTTTATCTCTATGGCGGCACAGTAAAGAATGACGGTGTTGCCGCCGTTGGCAATGTCCAGTCAAAAGTATATCTCTATGGCGGTACGGTAGACAGCCTCGGCAATAACGGCGTTGCCACTCGGGCTGCAGGCACAGTTTATCTCTGCGGCAACACGGCGATCAACCACGGTGAAGGGTTTGCCTCGGTAAGGTCGCTGGGTGCAGGCTGCATTGACGCCAAAGGTTATGCAGGAGCCGCGCTTACGATCTCTTATGAGAAAACCAACCCCGCTGATGGCGAAGTCGTTGTGATGAATTCTGCGAACACGGCGAAATTCACCCTGATCAAGCCGGATGGTAAAAAACTGCAGGCGCTGGGAGGAAATCTTGTCTTGGCGTCGAAAGAATATACCGTTACGCTGCCCGCAACGCAGACGGGTTACACGTTGACGGCAGCGACTGGCAGTGCAAGCCCGGTCACGCACGGCGGCAGCTATACCTTCCAGTTTGCACTTGCGGATGGCTACAGCAAAACAGACAGTTTTGCTGTAAGGGTAAATGGAACGGAAGTGACGTTGGAAAATAACGGAACCTATACCATTTCTAACATCACCGCAGATACCGCGGTGACGGTGGGCGGCGTCGCCGATACCACCGCGCCGACCGGAAAAATAACAATTGGGGAAAACGAATGGGATAAATTCCTCAATTCAATCACTTTCGGCTATTTCTTCAAGGATACCCAGAGCGTGGAGGTTACGGCAGCGGATCCCGGCAGCGGGGTCGATAAAATCTATTATTACCTTGCCGATGGCGCAAAGACCGAAGCGGAACTGACAGCTTTTGAAGGCTGGGCCGAATACACGTCCGGCTTCGATATTGCGCCAAACAACAAATACGTGATCTATGCGAAGCTGGTAGACAATATCGGCAATACGGCATATATCAACACCGAAGGTTTGGTACTGGATAGTATTGTCCCGGTGATTTCCGGTATCGTAAACGGGGAAACCTATTGCGGAGCGCAGAGCTTTACAGTTACGGAAGAAAACCTCAAACAGGTGACGATTAACGGAACTGCGATTTCCGCTGCGGAGGGCAAATATACCGCTTCTCCGGCAGAGGGTGAACAGACCGTTGTTGTCACCGATCAGGCGGGCAATGCCGTAACCTATAAGATAACGGTGAACGACGGACATACTCTCAGCTACGCGGCAGAAGAAAATGTCCTCACAGAAACCTGTGCGTATTGCAGCCACAATGCAACCGCAACCATTACTGCGACAAACGCAGTGTACGCGGGAAGTCCGGTTCAAACGGCAAGCGTTGCCTACTCTGCCGGCTGGGAGGGCGGAACGCTGACCATTTCCTATGTAAATAACAATGGAGTGGGAGACGCCACCGCAAGCATTTCTGTGGGAGACGTCACTGCTGCTGCCACATTCAGCATCACTGCAGGCAGCCAGAGCGCGCCCAGCGGCATCGGCAAGACCAATGAAACCATTGACGGCAAAGCGGATGGCACTCTCACAGGCGTAAACAACACCATGGAATACCGGAAAGACGGAGAAACGGACTACACTCCGATTACCGCCGCTACGGTGGAGAATCTGGAGGATGGCACCTATTATGTCCGCTATGCGGGAAATGCTAACTACAATGCTTCTCCTGATTCCGCTGCGGTTGTGATCGCCGCGGGAAGAAAGCTCGATGTAACCTTTGTGGTGGACGGCGCCGAGCATGAAACCAAACAGGTGAGCTGGAACGGCAGCATTGCTCAGTTGCCTGACATTCCCCACAAGGACGGCTATGATCAGACCGCCCCGGCCTGGAACAAAACTCTGGCAGAGTTAACGGGAATCCAGGGGGATATCACGGTGACGGCGCAGTACACCATCAACCAGTATACGGTGACCTTTATTGCAGACGGCAGCACGGTCGCTGCCATTCCGGTGGAATGGAACGGCAGCATTGCTCAGTTGCCTGACATTCCCCACAAGGACGGCTATGATCAGACCGCCCCGGCCTGGAACAAAACTCTGGCAGAGTTAACGGGAATCCAGGGGGATATCACGGTGACGGCGCAGTACACCATCAACCAGTATACGGTGACCTTTATTGCAGACGGCAGCACGGTCGTTGCCATTCCGGTGGAATGGAACGGGAGCATTGCTCAGTTGCCCGCCATTCCGCACAAGGACGGCTATGATCAAGTTGAGCCGAGTTGGAATAAAACGCTGGCTCAGCTGACAGAAATCCGGGAAAACATCACGGTTAACGCAATATACACCGTCAACACTTATGCGGTTACTTTGGTCAGTGGCAGTGGGTATACGCTCACTGCAGTGGACAGCTCCAGCCCTGTAAACCATAACGGCAGCTATACTTTCAAGCTGACGGTTGCCGCGGGCTACAGCCAAACCGACGATTTCGAGGTCTTGGTCAACAGCGGAGCAGTGAACCTGGCAGCAGACGGTACCTATACGATTCTCAACATTACAGGCCCAACCGAAGTGACGGTGGCTGGCGTTGCGGACATTACCGCACCGGAAATTGTCACAGTCAGCTACGGCAGGGACAGCTTTAAGGAATTTCTGAATACCATCACATTTGGCCTGTTCTTTGATGACACGGTTACCGTTGAATTCACGGCGTCCGACGCGGGCAGCGGCGTGAAAGCGTTCAAGTACCGGCTTGGCAGCGGGGAAGAACAGACCATCGCTGCTGAAAACGGTTCCGCTGCCTTCTCGACGGCCGCTGAGTTCATCGGGAATATCCATGGCGTCAAAGCAGTTGATAATGACGGGAATGAATCCGAAGCAAAAGCTTACGAATATTTCGCCATTGATAAATCAAATCCCGGCACGCCGACTGTGACGACCAGTTATACAAGCGGCGAGTGGACAACAGATGATGTGACCTTCACAGTTTCCGGCTCCACAGCAATCAGCGGCATTGTAAAATACCAGTACTCCACGGATAACGGCCAGACCTGGACGGATATGACGGCAACGGCAAAGACTGACGCGACCGCCGAAAGTCCTGCCAATGTGACCGAAGCAAAACTCACCGTTTCCGAATCCACCGATGGCGTCAGTTATATTTTCAGAGCTGTGTCCGGAGTGAATAAGCAGAGCGGCACAAGTAATGCAACGGTTGTGAAGATTGACAAGGGGACGCCGACTATCGGCCTATCCGGTGATAACCACACTGTTGCACAGAGCGATACTGTCACCATTACGGCCAACGGCGGTATTTCCGGCGTCGCCGGGGTGGCGGTTTCCAGGGATGAAGGCGAATGGGCGGCAGTATCCGGAACCACCTATACAGTAACGGCGAACGGTACCTATACTTTCAAGGTGACAAACGGTGCGGGCGCTACGGCAACGCAGACCATCACCTATGAAAACATTGACACGCAGAAACCGGCGCTCACGATTGATTCCGGCGATTACACGGAGGGCGGCTGGTCTCAGAAAGACATCACGCTGAGCGCAGCCAGCACGACCGAAAATCTTGGAACGACCAGAATCGAGTACAAAGTCGGCAACGGCGAGTGGACCGTCTATACTGCTCCGGTTGTAGTTTCCGAGGATACCGCGGAAACAACCTACGCCTTCCGCGCAATCAGCCAGGCGGGGATCGCCAGCGATGAGTATTCCATCACCGTCAAGAAAGACGCAACGAATCCGGATGGAAATATCACCATTCAGAGCAGCAGCGTGAAACAGTTTATCAATGCGATAACATTCGGTCTGTTCTTTCATGAGGATGTGGATGTTGTTATCACCGCTGAAGACGCAACAAGCGGAATTGCAAGCATTCAGCATTTCCGCAGCGAGAGCATTCTCACCGAGGAAGAGGTGAAAGCCCTGACCGGCTGGACGGCGTATACCTCTATCAGTGAAACCGCGGAGGACGAGGAAAAGTTTGTCTACTATGTCAAGCTGACGGATCACGCCGGTAATATTACCTACTTTGGTTCTGACGGCGTTATCTTCGACACCGCAGCCCCGGAGGCCAGCGGCGTGACGGACGGTGAAACCTGCTACACCACGCATATTGTCACAGTGGAGGATGAGAACCTCGAGTCTGTAACTCTGAATGGCGAAGCTGCGACCAGCCCGATTACACTGGCTGGCAACAAAGAGGCCGCCTACGCGATTGTGGCAACGGACAAGGCCGGAAATGAAACCACTGTTGTGATTACCATGAAGCCGATTGCTTCTATTTCCGATTCGATTGATGAACTGACTGTGGACAATGTAAAATCTACGGATAAGGATGCAATCGAAGCAGTGAAAGAAGCTGCGCGTGCGGTGGATACCGAAAACGCCACGCTGGAAGAGAAAGACGCTTTGCAGGAAATCCTCAATCAGTGCGACGAACTGCTGAATCGGATCGAAGAAATCCAGACAGCGCTAGCAGAAAACAAAGAAAAGGCAGGCGCTATTGATCCGGATCAAGCAACTTCCGGCGACCGGGATACCATCAAAGACCTTATCGACGAGATCGATAAACTGATTGGCAGTGACAATCTGACCGATTCGGAAAAAGCGGAACAGCAAAAGAATAAAGCCAAGCTGGAGGGTGTGCTCGAAGAACTGGACAAGGTTTCCGGCATTATCGGCGAAGCCGGCAAAGGCGCGGAAACCATCAATAAGGACAATGTGAAGCCGGGAGACAAATCCAGGCTGGAAGCAGCCAGGAAAGAGCTGGAAGATGTTCTGGAGGAGTACGGCGGCCATTTGACCGATGCCGAGAAAGAATCTGTCCAGTCCAAGATTGACGCAATTGACGAATTGCTGTCTCAGCTAGATAAAATTACTGCTCCGGAAACAGGAGACAGCAGTTATCTGTGGCTGTGGCTTGCGCTGATGCTTGTTTCCTGCGGCGGGGTTATTGCCACAACCCTTGCCGGCAAAAAGACAAGAGAGATTCAATAAGCGCATATAAGCACGCAGGCGGCGATACTTTGTTAGGTATCGCCGCCTTTTTTCTGCTTTGCCTGTGCCGGGTCCAAAAACGCACAACCGACGGTACGACCCGTTCAAGGGATATTAAAAATTCCTGAAGGATTGTCCTTCAGGAATTTTTGCAGCAGAGCACCGAAACCGCGTTTCCGCACCCTTTTATTTTATGACACGATGTGAGGGATGATGCTGTGAGGTTTGCACGGCGATACAGCGCGCCGTGCAGGCCGGCGCCGTTTTGCCTGAGCGCGAACCCGGCCGCACCTGTCAGCCGTTCAGTTCCCGAATTGTGCGTACGGTCCGCCCGTATTCCTCTTCCAGGGGCGCGAGCAGCGGCAGGGCCTTTTCCAGCCGGTTGACGCGCAGCGGCTCGGCAATGGCCTCTGCGGCTTTCTGCAGCCGTGTAAACCCCAGGCTCATGCAATTGCCTTTCAGAGAGTGCGCGGCGCGGAATGCCGCCGGGCCGTCTCCGGCCGCCAGGGCGCGTTGCAGCTGTGCAAGGGAATCCTCCTGAATAAACATACCGATAAAATGGATGATAACCGCTTCTTTTTTCAGCCTTTCCATGACCTCCGGGTAGTTTCCGTGCAGCACAGCATAACATTCTTTCAGTGTCATATATTTCCCTCCGCCCAGGCTTTTGCCTGTATTATCGCGATAGCTCCGGTGGTGTGAGAGGAGTGTTGTCGGCCAGATACGCCTTAAACAAATCCAGGCAATATGTGCTCTGTGCAACGGGGTTGCCAAGATTTTTCAGGGCTTCGGTATAGTCCCCCTTGGCAAAGGCAACGGAATAGACGCGGTCCGCCGTAATCTCGGTTCCGTTGTCCAGTTGCATCGTATTCACTTTTCCATCTATTATATCGGCGCGCATGCCCGCCCAGTAGTATTCGAAATCGGCTGTGTTTCCGCCCTCCATTTGGATCGTCTTTCCCGTTTCCACTGCAGATCTGATTTGCTCTCCCGTCAGTTCCATTACCTCAATGTACGCGTTTGACTCGTTTCCCGGCATCCAGATGGGCAGGTCTGTTATATAGAGATTGCCTTCATACAGCTTGCCGCTGACGCCCTTATAATTGACCGCATCCTGTTTGCGGCCGGCGGAGGACACCATGGTAATATCGGCAAGACCGGCGGTGTGCAGGGCATTTGCAACCAACTGTACAGTTTCTTCATGGCTGAACCGCTCCGATACGCTGCCCAGGCTTTGTTCCTCCGGCGCCGCCAGCGCCGCCTGGTGCAGGTTGTCAATCAGCTCAACCAGTCCGTCGAGGCTTTTGCCGTCTATCATGGCGTTCCTAATGAATTCCGACGCTTGGATCAGAACGTCCTCATATCCCGCATAGAGCATAGGCGCTTTCATACCGCTGAGGTTGGTTTCCCACACGTCACGGTAGGTCTTGGCTGTCTCCTGATTGTCCGCCGCGGTCAGCGGGAGAATATCGGCCATTCCCACATTTAAGTTGGCCATTCCCTCGGGGGTTGACAGCCATTCCAAAATCCGGGTCGCGTTTTCCAGCTTCCCTTTGTTCTCGGGCTTTTCGAGATGCTTCGTAAGTCCGATATTTGTGGACACATGGGTTCCGAGCAGGGGGTCCCCATTCTCGCTGTAGAAAGGGAAGAGCACAAATTCGTCTGTACAGTCCTCGGTTAGGTCGACAAAATTCTCCTGGCTTCCCCAAATCGCCACCATGGCGGCTTCCCGGTCAATCATTCGCTGTATCGCGCCGACGTCCCAGCTTTCGCTGTCCAGCTCAATGTCATAGGCGTCCGCGTCGATGAGCTGCTGAAGCATATCAATTCCGGGCTGGAATCCCGCTTTGCAGGATATATCGCCTTTTAAATAAGCCTGATCCCATTCCTGGCCGTGCACGTCCATCAAATAGGCAGTCTGGGCGAATGTCGTCATGGTAGTAAAATAATAGCCCAACCCCTTTGCGCCGAATGCAATCGGGGTCATATCGCTTTCGGCCCGGATCTGCCTGACAAGATCGACGAGTTGTCCGTGGGTACTTGGAGCCTGCCAGCCCTTTTCTTCAAACAGCGTCTTGTTATAAACCATTGAGCGGATGATAACAGGGCCGGGCAGCATATAGATGGCGCCGTCCACGTCGTATTGGTTCAGCAGAGAGCTTTCGTAGTTTCCCACAAAATTGTATCCCGATATATCCATCAGGTGTTCTTTGCAGGTAATGTCGTCAAACTTCAGCGTGCTGAGGAATATATCGCCGGCGTCGTTGTGCATAAGCTGGGTGCGCAAGTATTCTGTAGAGGCGGGCCCCGTGTAATGCTCAAACTCAAAACGGATGTCCGGAAACTCCGTCTCCAGTACGCTTTCCAGATTGGTATACCTGGGGCTGAGCGTAATTTTTATGGTGTTCTGGCTGTCGTTCGCCTTTTTCAGGCCGCTGCATGCGGTCGTATGCAGCAGCGTGACACCCATCAGCAGAAAAGCTACGGCTTTTTGAATTGGTCTCATGTATTTACCTCAGTGGATATGATTTTTTAAAATATGGATCAGTTCGTCCGGGATGAACGGTTTTGTCAGGTGCGCGGTCATTCCTGCCTGGAGCGACTTTTCCTCGTCCTCACGGTAGACGTTGGCTGTCATGGCTATAATCGGTATCAGTTTTGCATCCGGCCTGTCCATGCCGCGGATCAGGCGGGTGGCTTCCAGTCCGTCCATAACCGGCATCATGATATCCATGAGAACGGCGTCGAATTCCCAGGGGGCAGAGCTGGCGAAAGCGTCCACCGCCTGCCTGCCGTTTTCCACGGAGACGATGGATAGTCCGGCGTCCGCCAACAGGTATTCGGCGATCTCCCGGTTCATTTTGCCGTCCTCCGCAAGCAGAATTTTACCGTGTATTTTCGTGCTGCCGGCTTGATCCTGCGCCGTCTTTTCGGCCATGCACTCCTCCTGCGCCGTTTTCAGCGGCAAAAGGATTATGAAGCGGCTGCCTTTGTTCTTCCGGCTTTCCACCTGGATTTCACCGTCCATCTGGTCAACCAGCCTTTTTACGATGGACATGCCCAGCCCGGTCCCATTGTAGTCGGTGCGCGGTCCGTCCGATTCCTGTGAAAACGGCTCAAAAATATGCGCCAGGTATTCCTCGTTCATGCCGATGCCGGTGTCTGAAATTTCAAACCGGTACACGGGAACCGGGCTGTCCCCGTCGTCTGTCTCCGTCACCGTTAACGAGATCGTCCCGTAGTCCGGGGTGAATTTTGCTGCGTTGCCCAGAATATTAATCATAATCTGCTTGAGATGGCCTTCATCCCCTTGTACCCAATTGTGTGTAATTCCGCTGTAGTCGCACTGAAACGCAATATTGTGATTGGCGGCGTGTCCCTCAATCATCCCCGCGCAGTCGTGCAGAGCCTGTTTCAGGTCAAACGGGGCGCACCGCATTTCAATTCTCCCGCTTTCAATGCGCGACATGTCCAGCACATCGTTGATAAGCAATATCAGATGAGCGGAAGAAGCGACGATTTTCTGCAGGCAGTCGTCAACTTTTTCCGGGTTGTCGATATTTCTTTTTGCAATCTCCGTCATCCCAATGATCCCGTTGAGCGGCGTTCGGATGTCGTGGGACATGCGTGAAAGGAAATCGCTTTTGGCGCTGCTTGCATGTTTTGCCGTTTCCACTGCGCTTCGAAGCTGCTCGTTGACGGACTTCTGTGCGACGCGCCAGCGGTAATTATTGATATTAATCAGCATCATGCAGAGAATCAGCAGCGCAATGCTCGTCCCGCCTATGGTCAGTACCGTTTGCAATATAAATTCATTTGTGCTCTGATTGCTGGCGTTGAGCGACACGATGTAAATACAGTACCAGTCGCTGATGCCTAAGGGCTGATATGCTACGATATAGTCCCCGCCCTTATGAACCATATGTGCGGAACCGGATCGGTTGTTGCGTATATCCTGTTTGATCGTCTCCTGCGTAACGCCGTGTTTGAACTGGCACATATCAAACGCTTTCAGAACATTGTATACGTTCTCGAAAATCTCGTTGTTCGACTGGTGCGCGATCCTTGTCCCGTTTTTGCGGATAATATAGGAGCTGTCCACATCTCCATACTCGCCGATTTCCATGTCGTTGCCAAAAATGGCAATATCTCTTGCCATCGCGATATGCGTAACCGTTACCCCGTCCATAAGCCTCGGCTCCTCCAGCCGATAGAAAAACACCATGTAATCTCCGAGGTGCGTCTCCTGTTTCGGCAGGTTGGTTACGCTTAAATTGTACCGCTGCTTGTCCTGCAATATTTTCAGGTCGGCCCAAAGTCCGACTTTGCCGTTTTCTCCGTAGTAATACCCTCTCTCATCGAACAGATAGAGCATGCCGTCGTCGTCTGACAGGCCGAGCGACGCTTCAATGGTATCTATCTGCTCAAACAGATCGTTCTCGTTTTCAGTGTCGATTGCCTGTAAAATTCGGACAGCATAGTTGAGGGTTGTCCACTGCACCTCAAAACGGGTATATGTACTCACTGTTACTTTGGATGAAATGGCGTCCAGCGTTCGCAGCCGCTCCTCGCAGAACTGCTGGTTGATGTTGTGATAGCAAAGGTATACAACGCCCAGAATCATCACCCATATCAGAGCGATTATCGTTGGAACCGTATACGGTTTCAGCAGCCATTTGATTCTCCATGTTCGTTTTCCCAGCCCGCTCACCTTCTTTTGCACATCATAATCCGCTGTAGCATGCGAAATTGATTCTCAATTTATGCCGATGGTGTCTTCAATAATTTCATGCAGATGTATAATATCCAGTTCAGACGAATTGCACAGTCTTACAAAATCCTCGGCTTCCTCTCTTTTCAGAAAAACATCGGGTACAGTTTCAATCAGCCGTTCCATCTTATCGGTCATGTGGAAAGCATCTATTCCAAACGCGATATAATCGCCTATATCGGAACAGTACAGCTTTTCCTCTTTGATACGGTAGGTTATCATGTCGTGTGCCTCCTGGATTGTCTGTTTTATGATGGATACATCATAACAGAAATAAACCGACAAAACTATACAGATGGATAATGACATAAATATAGTGGATATTCGCATTTTTGTGATTGTTTGCTATATAATACGTGGATTTTTTCTATGTTAAGCGAATACTATTGCTTATTATGACGAATTTGGATATAATTTGTATATCATCTTATTGATTTATTTGGATGGATGTAATCATGCAGATAGCCTTATGCGATGACAACCCGATCGATCGAGAAATAATAGCAATGATGCTGTATGAGTATGCAAAACAAAGGTCTGTTCATTTTGACATCGAAGAATATGAATCCGCTGTCAACTTAATCTGTGATATTGAAGAGGGCCGGGTTTTTAATATTGTATTTATGGACATCTATATGGACGAAATACTCGGTATAGACGCCGCCCTGAAACTGCGGAATGAAATGCATTATGAGGGGAGTATTGTTTTTCTTACGGCGACGACTAAATTCGCCGTAGACAGTTATGAAGTGAACGCTTCCGGATATCTGATCAAGCCGCTCAGTTATGAAAAGGTTTTTTCGATTATGGATAAAATACTGTTATCCTACAAAGAGGGGACCTATGCAATCCAGCGGCATTCGGGCATCATCCATATCCCGATCGACGAAATTCTGTTTGTCGACAGCGACAACAACAAGTGCGTTATTCACCGGAAAGACGGCAGGTGTTTCACCGTCTATAAGCGGCTGGATAAAATACAGGAGGAGCTGCCCGCTTATTTTCTGCGATGCCATCAAAGCTATTTGGTGAATATGGACTATATCCAGCGCGCCGATAAGGAGTTTGAACTGGTGAGCGGCGATATCGTCAGCATCCGTCAGCGGGACCTGAAACAGATCCGTTCCGTATATTTGGAGTATGCGGCGCAGCGCAGGAGAATGAATAACGAATAGAATTCCCGGCGGTCCGCCGCTGCTTTCTGCGGACTGCGTGGAGATATGGCAGCCCCCGCTGTGCGTATGCACGGCGGGGGGCTTTTTTCTGCCTATGCAAACAGCCTTGCAATGCCGGTAAACAGGATGCAGGCGCACATGCCGATCGCCGTGGGCAGGGCGGCGGCAAGCCCGGTCCACTTCCAGCTTCCCGTCTCCTTTTTGATGGTGAGCAGGGTGGTGGAACAGGGCCAGTGCATGAGCGAAAACAGCATGACGCTTATGGCGGTTACCCAGGTCCAGCCGTTGGCGACAAACAGCTGTTTCATTTCGGCAAGGCTTCCAAGCTCCAGAATGCTGCCCTGCGCCATATACGCCATAATAATAATCGGCACGACGATTTCATTGGCGGGGAAGCCCAGGATGAACGCGATGAGGATCACGCCGTCCATTCCCATCAGCTTTGCAAAGGGATCCAGGAACGCGGCGCAGTGGCCGAGCAGGCTGACGTCTCCCACCGTGATGTTCGCCAGCAGCCAGATCACCACCCCGGCGGGCGCGGCCACGGCGGCGGCTCTGCCCAGAACGAACAGGGTCCGGTCCAGAACGGAGCGCACGATCACTTTTCCCACCTGCGGTTTCCGGTATGGCGGCAGTTCCAGCGTAAAGGAGGAGGGCGTGCCCTTCAGCAGGGTTTCGGAAAGCAGCCGTGTTACGCCGAAAGTCACGAATATGCCGAGCAGGATGACGCCGGTCAGCAGCAGGGCGGACACAGCGGAGGAGAACGCGCCGCCCGCCGCGCCGACAAAGAACATGGTGAGAATGGCGATCAGCGTCGGGAACCTGCCGTTGCAGGGCACGAAGTTGTTGGTGAGGATGGCGAGCATGCGCTCGCGCGGCGAGTCGATAATCCGGCAGCCGACGATGCCTGCGGCATTGCAGCCGAAGCCCATGCACATGGTCAGCGCCTGCTTGCCGCAGGCATGGCAGCGCTTGAACGGCTTGTCGAGGTTGTAGGCGATCCGGGGCAGGTAGCCCGCGTCCTCCAGCAGGGTGAACAGCGGGAAGAAAATCATCATGGGCGGCAGCATGACGGACACGACCCAGGCGAGCACGCGGTAGAGGCCGAGCACAAGCACGCCGTGCAGCCAATCCGGCGCGTTGATATACTGGAAAAACTCCGTCAGCCGGTCCTGGACCCAGAACAGGCCGTCGGACAGAAGCTGCGACGGGTAGTTCGCGCCGGTGATCGTCAGCCAGAAGATAAAGGCCAGCAGCAGGAGCATAATGGGATAGCCCGTGCGCTTGCTGGTCAGGATTCTGTCGAGCCTGCGGTCGGCCGCGTCATAGGCCTGTTTCTCGTATGTAACCGCGCCCCTGCAGATCTCCTCCGCCGCGCCGACCAGGGCCGACACCACCCGGTCCTTTAACTGCTCCGGGCCTATGCCGCGGCGCTCAAGCAGGCGCGCGGCTTCGTCCAGCGCCTGCTGCAGCGCCTCGTCCTGCAAAAAATCCTCGCCCAGGTACGCGTTGATCTCGCGGATGAGGGAATCGTCCCGGTCCAGCAGCTTCAGGCTCAGCCACCGGCTGCTGAGCCGGCCGCCGAGCCGTTCGCGCAGCGCCGGCTCCACAATGGCGACGGCGGCCTCGACCGCCTCCGGATACCGCACTGTATAGGGATTTTTCGCCTCGTATCCGCCGCCTGTCACGCCGTCGAGAGCGCGCAGAAGCGCGTCCAGGCTCTTCTTTTTGCGCGCGACCGTGCCGACGACCGGCACGCCGAGCTTTTCGGAAAGCTGCGCAAGGTCGATCCGGATGCGCTTGCGCTTTGCCTCGTCGAGCAGGTTGACGCATACGACGACCCTGCTTGAAATCTCCATCGTCTGCAAAACTAGGTTGAGGTTGCGCTCCAGGCAGGTCGCGTCGCAGACGACGGCGACGGCGTCGGGCCCGCCGAAGCAGATGAAGTTGCGCGCGACCTCCTCCTCTGCGGAGTGCGCCATGAGCGAATATGTGCCGGGGATGTCGACCAGAACGTAACCGTGGTTTTTGCCGGCGCAGTACCCCTGCGCGTTGGTGACCGTTTTGCCCGGCCAGTTGCCGGTGTGCTGGTTGAGGCCGGTCAGCGCGTTGAAAACGGTGCTTTTGCCCACGTTCGGATTCCCCGCGAGGGCGACGACTTTATCGTCCGCGCGCTGCCGTTTGATTTCCAGGCCCGAATCCACCGCTTTCAGGCCGATCGAGCTGTTTGTCAGACCCACTCGGATTCCCCCTCTCCTCAGCGCGCTTCAATCAGGATTCCGCTGCAGTCCTCCGAGCGGATTGCGATGACCGCGCCGCGGATCAGGTATGCGGAGGGGTCTCCGCCGGGGCTTGTGCCGATGCATTCCACGTCCGTATTCTCAATCAGTCCTATGTCCAGCAGGCGGCGGCGCATGCTGCCGCCCGTGCGCAGTTCGCGCACAACGGCGCGCTGGCCGGGTTTTATATCGTTTAAGCAAATGGTTCGATTCATATGGATGACGCCTTTCGAATAGGTTTTAGGGAAAGGAAACTTTCCAACAATAGCGTATTCACGGCTTGGGCATATGGTGCGGGCCGTATCCATAAGAGAGCGGGGGGCGACTGCTTTGCAGGAAAAGGACGGTTTTTATACGCTGAAAGGCTATCAGGCCAACGGGGCGGGGGAACTGACGTCGGCAATGGAGGACTATTTGGAGATGATCTGCCGCCTGCTGCAGGACCGGGAGAGCGTGCGGGTGGGCGACCTGTCCCATATGCTGCACGTGAAGCCCTCGTCGGTGACGAAGATGATCCAGCACCTGAGCCTTTCGGGCTATCTGCGCGCGGAGAAATACGGGGAGATCTACCTGACGGACAAGGGCCGTTCGGCGGGCGGCTACCTGCTCTACCGCCACGGCGTCGTCCACCGGTTCCTGTGCGCGCTCAACGGCACGGACAACGAGCTGGAACAGGCGGAGAAAATAGAGCACTTTTTCAACCGCACGACCGTTGAAAACCTGGAGCGGCTCACAAAGCGCATGGCGGACGGCGGATTGTGATTGCGCTGCGCCGGCACGGGTGGTATACTATGAAAAACAACATTGCAGAATGCGAGGCGAAAACCATGGAAATCATCCTGCGCAAATGGCGGATGGAGGACGCGCCGGACGTGGCGCGGTATGCCGACAATGAAAACGTGGCGAGAAATCTGCGCGACGTATTTCCGCACCCGTATTCGCTGCGGGACGCCGAGACGTATCTTGCGGACTGTATCGCCGCCGGCGACGAAGGCAGGCTCTGCCGCGCCCTGGAGGCCGACGGCAGGGCGGTGGGCAGTATCGGCGTTTTTGTGGGCGCCGACGTATATTCCAAAAGCGCGGAACTCGGGTACTGGCTGGCCGAGGAGTACTGGGGCCGCGGGATGATGACGCAGGCGGTGCGGGAAATCTGCGCCGAGGCGTTCCGCCGGTTCGGGCTGGCGCGCATATACGCGGAGCCCTTTGCGCGCAATACCGGCTCCCGCCGCGTTCTGGAAAAGGCCGGCTTTGTGCTCGAGGGCGTGATGCGCAGGGGCGTATACAAGCGCGGCGAGGTGCTGGACTACTGCATGTACGCGCTGGTTCCGGACGATGCGCCCGGCGGTGGCTCGGGTTTATAAGGCCGTATGACAGCCGCCGCGTCCGCCCGCCGCGGCAGAATATTCTCTCTGTCGCATTGACTTTGAGGGGCGTTTTGCTATAATTAAAAGAGTTAGTATAAGCTGAAACTGTTTCGGAAAGGATGAGTAAAATGAACCGCAAAGTACTCTTGATCCTGGCGGACGGCATGCGCGCGGACGCGCTGGAAGCCTGCGGCAATCCGTTTGTCGGCGAATTTCTGCACGGGAGCGCCTACACCCTGCGCGCGCGTACGGTCATGCCGTCGGTGACGCTGCCCTGCCACATGAGCCTGTTCCACAGCGTGACGCCGCAGCGGCACGGAATCCTCAGCAATACCTACACGCCGCAGGTCCGCTATGTAAGCGGCCTGTTTGACCACCTCAGCGAAGCGAAAAAGCGCTGCGCGTTTTTCTACGACTGGGAGGAACTGCGCGACCTGTCCCGTCCGGGCGCTGTGGAATACAGCCAGTACCTGCACGGGCATAAGCTCCCGTCGCAGGAGACCATGCGGCGCAATGCGGACGCCGCCGTGGCCTGTATCCGGGAAAGCGCGCCCGATTTTGTGTTCCTGTATTTCGGCCATCCCGATACCACGGGCCACGCCTGCGGCTGGATGAGCCCGGAGTACAAAACGGCGGTGCACGACGTGTGGACGAATATCCAGCGCGTTGTCGGTGCGCTTCCGGAGGAGTACGCCGTCATCGTCACAGCGGATCACGGCGGGCACGACCGGATCCACGGCCTGGAAGTGGACGAGGATATGACCATCCCGTTCGTTCTGCACGCGGCGGATATACCCGCCGGAGAGCTCGGCCGGGAGGTAAGCATTATCGACATCGCGCCCACGATTGCACAGCTCCTGGGCGTCAGCCCCTGTGAGGACTGGGACGGAAAAAGCATCCTGTAATTTTGCCACATAAAGAATACGGCCGGGCACGCCTTTTGGCGCGCCCGGCTTTTTGCTGCTCCGCGTCTTTCCGTTCCGGTCCAGGGCGCACCGCGGCGCATAACGCGCAAAAAAAAGAAAACCCCTGCAGAGCAGAGGTTTTCCAAACGTCCTGTTATCTCTTGGAGAACTGGGGAGCGCGGCGGGCGGCTTTGAGGCCGTACTTTTTGCGCTCTTTCATTCTCGGGTCTCTCGTGAGGAAACCGGCAGATCGGAAGAGCACACGTCT
>CAJLRT010000004.1 GCA_905209135.1 uncultured Eubacteriales bacterium | reverse complement strand
CCACCCACGCAAGATTCATGGAGGGCACTCTTGTGACCTACTCGGGCGGTTCGAGGCGGGCATAGGCGCGGGCGCAGGCACAGGCCCGGGCGCGGCGGCGGGCGCGGGCGCGGCGGCGGAAAACATATCGCAGCACGAAACAAACGCATAGACGCGCAAGGCCGGCGGCGCCCGCGCGCAGCATTTCCGGGACGGCGCAGCCCTGCTTTCCCGCCGGGCCGGGGGGACGGCGTCCGTCAGCCGCGGTTTAAGACAGATACATAGATGCGTTCCAGCGCGTCCAGCGCCCGCTCGTGCGCGGCGCGGTCGGCGCTGGATACGGCGCGCGCGTCCACGGCGATCTCCGCTTCCGGGCAGGCCGCGCGCGCAAGCACGGCGTTGGACAAAACGCAGATATCGGTGACGAGCCCGCACAGCTCAATGCGTTCATACGCCTGCCCGCGCAGGTGCTCCGCCAGCGCCAGCGAACCGTAGGTGTGCTTGATAAACACGGTATCGGCCGTGCTGATTTCCTCCGCGACGCCGCCGTACAGCCGCCAGCCTTCGGTATCCTCCACGCAGTGCGGTATGGGCGTGCATTTGCCCTCCAGGCAGGAGAGGTAGTCCGCGCCGTGCGTATCCAGCGTAAAGAGGACGTCCGTCCCCGCCAGGCGCGCGGCGCGTATTTTTTCACAAATGGGCCCGTCCAGCGTTTCCGCGCCGGAAAAGCCGAGGCTGCCCGTTACAAAATCGTTCTGGTAGTCGACGACGATCAGGGCCTGTTTCATGTGCATCCATCCTTTCTGATGATAGGATAACCCGGACAGCCGCGCAATACACCGGACGGCCGACCCTTTTGTTGCAGACGAACGCCGTTTCCGCGCCGGCGCAAAAACCGGACGAAGCGGAAAACACAAACAATCCGCCCCGCAGGCGCGGCCGGAGGCAGGCGCGCGGGCGCAGGGCGCGGCGGCGGAGGCTGCACGCGGGCAAAGACGCGGGCGCAAACCGGCCTGCGGGCGCGGGTACGGGGCGGACAGGTGCGTCGACCGCCCGAGACGTAGGCGCGCGCGATGGGGCCGGACCGGCGGGCGGCGAAAACGGCGCGGGCGCACCGGCTCCGGCGCGGCGCGGACTTTCCGCAAAGCGGAGGATTTGTGCGAAAAAATGTAGACTTTGCGGCCGGTCCATGCTATAATGACTTCGGTTTTTCTATTTAAATGCTAAAGGAATGATGCACGAATGAAACGCAGGCTATGTTCCGCTTTTGCCGCCGTACTGCTGCTGATCGGCGTGATGGCAGGCTGCAGCAACGTGACGTATGTGGCCAGGGTAAACGGGACCGAGGTTCCGCTGCGGTATTACACCGTCAATATGCTCCTTACAAAAATTCAGCTTGAAACGGCGTATGGGGACAGCTATAAGGACTATATGCAGCAGCAGAACGGCACGAACCCGGAAAAGACCAACGCCGAAGTGCTCGACGAAGCCGCTAAGAAAACCTTTGAACGGCTGTATCTCAATTTGCTGAAAGTTACGGAAATGGGCCTGCCGGCCAACGAAGTGCAGTTGGAATTCTACAAGGCTGAATACGAGTATTTCCGTTCCATTTTCGCCTCGAACGCGGACTTTGACCTCTTTCTGCGCGAGGCCGGGGTGTCCGAGGAGGAACTGCAGGAGGTATACCTGATCAACACGGTATATCCCGACCTGATTAAGAACTACTTCTACGACAAAGACGTGGGGATTGAAGCCTATACCGAGCAGGACGTGCGCGACTATTTCGACGAGAACGCGCAGTATGTTATCAAGCATATTCTGTTCCAGGTTGCGACAGAGGACGCGGACGGCAATCCGCTCTCCGAGAGCGAGATTGCGGCCAACGACGCTGCGGCAAAGCAGGAGGCGGAGGAAACCCTGGCTAAAATCCGGTCCGGCGAGCTGGAGTTTGACAGCGCCATGAACGAGCTGACCGACGATAGTTCCGTCGCCATGTATCCGGACGGGTACGGGTTTACCGCAGAGGACGACTTCGTAAACGAGGCGTTCAAGCAGGCCGGCGCCGAGCTGCAGCCCGGTGAGATGGGGATCTACCGCAGCGAGGAGTTCGGCTACCACATCATTCAGGCCATCGACAGGGACGCGTTTTTCGAGGCGCAGTCCGAAGTGTACGAGGAGGCCATGGTCACCGAACTGCTGGAGGAAAAATACGCGCGCTGGGCAGAGGACGTACAGTTCGACTACAACGAAGCGGCCTTGAAAAAATACTCCTTTGCAAACATGGGCCGTTCCCGGATCAAGCTCAACCCGAACGCGCTCGGCTCCTGACGGCCGGGAGCTGCAAACGAACGATCAGGGGGAGACGATGCATCGTCTCCCCCTTTTTTATTTGACCGCGTAGTGGAACAGCTTTGCGTCAAACGCTTCGGATATGTCCACCGTCAGGCCCTCCGTCATGAGCTGGCGGCCCGTTTTCTCCACCGCCGCGCCCGTGTCGATATCGGTCACGACATAGGTTTTGTTTTTGTGCAGGCCGCTCAGCAGATATGTGTCGGACTGCTGCGTGCTGTCCGGACGCTTGAACACCTGGATAATGCCGGACGTGTCCTCCGGGTCGTTGTACTGCCACGCCATCCACACGTCCGTCGCGTCGGAAAAGCGGGTGAGCGGATAGTAGTCCTCCATCAGATACCGGCCGTACTCATAGAATTCGTCAAGGCGCTCGCGGTACAGGGCGTTCTGCGCGTCGTCCCCGTCCTTGACGACCCAGGACAGCCATGTGCTCTGGCACATGTTGCTGCGGAAGGCGTATTTGATCGTCTCCGGCGCCGTATCGATCGTGCCGTGGCCGGAATAGGGCACGTAAAAGTTAATTCCGTAGCTCTGGCACTGCGTCAGGGTCGGCTCATAGCACGCGTCGTCGCGCCACAGCACCACGCTGCGCCGGTTGGTCTCCATCTCGATTCTGCGCCCGCCCGATGCGCACGAGTCGATCAGCAGGCCCGGGCAGTGCTCCAGCAGGTAATCGAAGAACCTGAGGTAGTTTACCACATACTTGTTCTCGACCATGCCGATCCGGTTCTCGCTCTCGCCCTTTTTCCAGTTTTCCATCAGGCTGGAGAAATTGCAGTCCTGCCGGTATACGCTGACGCCGTTGCGCTCAATCTGCTCGACGATGTACTCGCACAAAAACTGCAGCGCCTCGTCGTTGGACAGGTCGAACATGTTCTCGGTGAGCAGATATTCCTTGCGCTCTGAAAAGTCGGTATTCGCGTTGACGCGCTCGGGCTCATACCAGAGGATATACCCCATGCCGGCCGCTTCGGCCGCTTCGGAGATCTCCATCATGCTGTCCCCGAACCGGGCCGGGTCGGGGTCCCAGTTGCCCGTGTCCTCCCAGCCGCCGCCCGGCATCTCATACCAGCCCGCGTCCATCAGCCAGTGCGTGGGCTTCAGCCCGGCCCGCGCCCAGCGTTCGATGGCGGCGACCTGGTTTTCCGTCGTCGCCGTCTTGGTCAGGTCCGTCTCCACCGCGGTGCTGCCGGCCGTCATATTCGGCAGCGGCTGGCCGTTCTGCTTGGGCATGACCGTCTCGTACATAAAACGGCGGAACATGTTCTGCGAGCGCATGAAGTCCTGTTCATAGAAGAGGATGGACATCAGCGGCCCGCGCGCCTGTTCGCCCGGCTCCAGATAGGACGCGAAGCGCTCCTGGCCCGCCTCCATCTGCACGCCGGCGTCCGTCCGCTCCAGCTTTGCCGACCACTGGCCCGACCAGCCGACGGAGAAGAGCATGCCGGCCTTGTTCCATTCCGCGCCCTTTTCCTGCCACTGCAGGTTGTAGTACGGCGCCCAGTAAGCGGAGGGCTTGCCCGCCGCGCCGGAGATGGACACGGCCTTGCCCGGCTCCATCACCTGGTAGTTCGGCTTGAAAGCGGAGAGGTTCATACGGCTTCCGGCAAAGGTCGTGAGGTTGTACTCCGTGCCGGCGTCGGCCTCGTCCACCGTCAGGTTAAGGCCGTTAAATTCCGTGATGACGCCGCTGTTCGCGCCGCCCGTGTTCTCCAGCCACACCGTCCATTCCACAACGGGCCACTGCCGGTACAGGCTGGCGTAAACCGTGGCCGCGACCGGCTGGTCCGGCCTCGTGTAAACAAGCGTATAATCGGTTTTCACATCGTCCGAACCGGTCTGCTGCACATCGCACTGCCAGCTCGAAAGGGACTGTGCGAAGGATTCGCCGTCAATCAGAAAGTCAAAGGGCACCGCGCCCTTTTCCGCACCGCCGAGCAGATACTGCTCCAGCCACTGCTGCGCGCGCCTGTGTTCGGCCTTTGCGGGCGCCGTCTGCCCCGCCTCCAGCGCATAGGGCCTGTCGCGGAAATAGTCCTCCGCCGGGTCCGCCACCGCCTGCAGTTTCAGCGCGCCGCCGCAGCCGCTCAGCGTGCACAGCAGCAAAGCCGCCGCCAGAAACAGAAGCGCCGCCTGTTTCAAGAATCTCATCTTATCCCTCCAGTGTCCGCGCCGCATAACCCGGCGCGCCTGCATACGCCGCCTCCCGGGCGCGCGGACCGCATGCGCCGGCACAGGGAGGAAACGTTTTTTCTATCATACCACACGCGCCGCCGGGGGCGCAAGCATACGGCGGGCGCGGGAATATAGAAATACGGGATGAAAAAAACCTCGAATTTGACATCTATTACCAACCGCCCCGCATTCTTTTCCCGGCGCGCATAAAAAAAACAGATTTTTTTTCAAGGAGACTTGACATGCTTTCGTAAAATGGGGTATAATAATTGCCAGTCACAGTCGTAAGGGCTGGGCGATGCGGAATTGTGTAATGGTAGCACGACAGACTCTGACTCTGTTTGTCTGGGTTCGAATCCTAGTTCCGCAACCACGTCGGAGCAAGCGATAAAACGCTTGCTCCGACTTTTTTTCAAAAGTCAGTGCGCGTTCATGCCGCTGCTCCTCCTTTTCCGCAAAAGGTCACGCTGCGCCTGCGCTGTCCGCCTGCAGGCGCGCTCACGCCGCTCCGGCTTGCCGCCAGCCTTTTGCAGTGCGCGATGCGGCGGTTTTTTCACGGGAATTTTCCCGCGTTGTTCCATTTTAACGCGCGGGGCTGTCCGCGCCCGGCGGGCCGCGGGCGCGCCCCCGTGCGCCAAACTGCGGCGCCGGCTGTTTTTTGCCGGCGTTTTTACAGTCTTTCAGTTCAGCGCACGGGGCCGGCGCGGCGGCCCCGCTCCATATGCGGCAATTTTGCAACGGAAATTCCGTACAGAGGCCGTTTCCACATTTTTCTACTTGATTCCTCTTTTGCATGTGATATAATACAACCATTGGTTGTATTTGCTGCTTGGGGAGGAATTGGATGGACAGGGTCATCCTGCATTCGGATATGAACAATTTTTACGCGTCGGTGGAGTGCATGCTCAATCCGGCCCTGGACGGGAAGCCCGTCGCCGTCGTGGGGGACCCCGGACAGCGGCACGGGATCGTGCTCGCCAAAAATCAGCGGGCGAAGCAGTGCGGCGTCAAGACGGGCAACCCGCTCTGGCTTGCGCGCAGGCTCTGCCCGGAGATTGTATTCGTGCCGCCGCACATGGAACTGTACGCCGAATACGCGCACGCGGCGCGGGAGATATACTATGCCTATACCAGCCAGGTCGAACCGTTCGGGCTGGACGAGTGCTGGCTGGACATAACGAGCAGCGCGGGGCTGTTCGGAGACGGCGGGGCCGTGGCGGACGAGATCCGGGCGCGGATAAAGCGGGAGCTGGGCATTTCGGTGTCCATCGGCGTCTCCTTCAACAAGGTGTTCGCCAAGCTCGGCAGCGACCTGCGCAAGCCCGACGCGACCACGGTGATCGGGCGGGCGCAGATGCGTGAGACGGTGTGGCCGCTGCCGGTGGAGACGCTGCTGTACGTGGGCCGCGCCACGCACACGCGGCTGCGCGAACGGGGAATCTGCACCATCGGCCAGCTCGCGCAGGCCGACCCCGCCGAGCTGCGCCGCAGCTTCGGCAAGCCGGGGCTCACCCTGTGGACCTTTGCCAACGGGCTGGACCGCTCCCCCGTATGCGAGCAGGGCGAACAGGCCGCGGTGAAATCCATCGGCAACAGCACGACTACGCCGCGCGACCTCACGACCGACGCGGACGTGCGGCTCGTCATCGGGCTGCTTGCCGAGAGCGTCTCAGCGCGGCTGCGCGAGAGCGCGCTCGTCTGCCGCACCGTCGTGTTCCAGGCGCGGACGGCCGACCTACGCTGGCGGGAACGCCAGGGGAAGCTGGACATCCCCTGCCGCACGGCCGAGGCGATCCGGCGCAGGGCCTATGCGCTGTACCTGGACATCTGCCGGCCCGGCGCGCGGCTGCGGAGCATAGGCGTACGCGCGGCGGACCTGCTGCCCGCCGAAGTGGAGCAGCCCTCCTTCCTGCCGGAGTACCAGGCCGTACAGCGGCGCGAAAAGCTGGAACATACCATTGATTCCCTTCGCAGCCGGTTCGGGCATTTCTCGGTCCAGCCCGCGGCAAACCTTTTGGACACGCAGCTTTCCGGCCTCAATCCGCAGGCCGCGATCGACCCTTTTACCGCATAGGAGCGCGCAGACCGCCATGAAAAAAGTGTATGTCAAGGTCAACGTGGATTTTGACAGCGACGGGAACATGGTCCCGAAACGGATTATCTGGGAGGACGGCACGGACTACGAGATCGACAGGATTCTCGCCTACAGCCCGCGCGAAGCGCGCAGGGACATCGGCGCCGCCGGCGAACGCTGGCTTGTGCGCATACGGGGCAGGCAGACGTATCTGTACTACGACATGCTGCCGCCGAAACGCTGGTTTGTCGCGGCGAAAGATTGAATACGGCGGCGTTTTCCGGTATACTGGAGTACAGGGGGGATACAGATGTGCGGACGCTACACGCTGTTTAGCGAGGCAGACAATCCGGAACTGCTCGGCATTATCCGGGAAATTGAGCGGAAATACGGGCCCGGCGCAGTAAGCGCGGGCGAGGTGTTTCCCTCCGGCCGCGCGCCCATTCTCATCGCGGCGGAGGGCCGGACCTGTCCGGAGCTCGGGACCTGGGGTTTCCCGCGGCCGGGGACGGGCGGGCTCGTCATCAACGCGCGGGCCGAGACGGCCGCCGAAAAGCGCATGTTCAGCGAGAGCCTTCTGCGCAGGCGCTGCGCCGTTCCGTGCGCGGGGTTTTACGAATGGGACGCGGCGAAGACCAAGTACCTTTTCCGTTTGCCGCAGGAGCCCTGCCTCTACCTTGCGGGCCTGTACGGCGAATTCGGCGGCGTGCGCCGGTATGTGGTGCTGACAACGGCCGCCAACGCCTCGGTACGGGACGTGCACACCCGCATGCCGGTGATTCTGCCGCGGGATGCGCGCGAGGCGTGGATGCACGACGCGGCCGCGGCGCGCGCCTGGCTCGGCGCGGACATGCCCCTGCTTGCGCGCGAGGCCGCGGACGGACAGCAGACGCTGTTTTAGGCAAAGTGGGTTTCGGCCGCCCGGCCGGACCCCGCCTTGTCCGCATGCCCCGCTCTTTTTTGGCGCGGGCGCGCCGCCATATATCAAGAAAAACGATACGGAGGGACAGCTATGACGATACGAAGATACCAACCCGGCGACCTTGCCGCCATGCGCGAGATCTGGAATGAAGTGGTGGAGGCGGGCAACGCCTTCCCGCAGGAAGATCCGCTTGCGGACGATGAACAGGCGGCCGCCTTTTTCGGCGGGCAGACGTACACCGCCGTCGCCGACGACGGGGACGGGATCGCCGGTCTGTATATCCTGCACCCGAACAACACCGGCCGGTGCGGGCACATTGCGAACGCGTCCTTTGCCGTCCGGGCCGGCGCGCGCGGGCGCGGCACGGGCGAGGCGCTGGTGCGCGATTGTATGGCGCGCGGCGCGCAGTACGGGTTCCGGGCGCTGCAGTTTAACGCCGTCGTGGCCTCCAACCTGGGCGCAATCCGCCTGTACGAACGGCTCGGCTTCCGAAGGCTCGGACGGGTGGAGGGCGGATTCCGGAGGCCGGACGGCGGCTATGAGGATATCCTGCTTTTTTACATACCGCTGGCCTAATCCCTGCTTTACAAGGAAAACAGAGTTGTGCTATACTGGATACAAACAGACAGGGAGTGAGGCTATGAAACGGCAGGACTACATCTCTTGGGACGAGTATTTTATGGGCGTGGCCATCCTTGCGGCGCAGCGTAGCAAGGACCCGAGCACGCAGGTGGGCGCATGCATTGTGAGCGGCGAGAACGACAGCTCGGGCGGGAACGTAATCCTGTCCACCGGCTACAACGGCTTCCCCATCGGCTGTTCCGACGACGAGTACCCCTGGGTGCGCGAAGGCGCGGCCGGGGACACGAAATACCCGTATGTCGTTCACGCGGAGCTGAACGCCATCCTCAACGCGCGCGGAAAATCCCTGCTCGGCGCGAAGATCTACGTTGCGCTGTTTCCCTGCAACGAATGCGCAAAGGCGATTATTCAGTCCGGCATACGCGAAGTGGTCTATCTTTCCGACAAATATGCGGATACCGACAGCGTGCTGGCCTCTAAGCGTATGCTCACGTCGGCGGGCGTGCGCCTGCGCCGGCTCCTGCCCTCCAAGGACAGGCTCGTGGTAGACTTCCGCGTCGATGCGTAAACTGTATCGGGGCCGGTCAAAAAATATTGAAAAAACCGCCGGAATATGATATATAAATATATTGACTTTATATTCTGGAGGTGGCGCTATGACCTATTCGGCTGAAATTGCAGGGGCGGTGGACGCTTTTTTGAAAGCGGAGGGCCTGTTCTACTCGTTTGACGAGGAACGCGGTATGTTCCGCTTCGGCATGCAGTACGACGGCAGGATGCAGAAAATGGATATTGCCGTCCGGATCCGGGACGATTATTTCATCGTCTACGCCATCCCGCCGCTGACGGCGAACGGCTGCCTGCCGGAGATGGCGGAGTTTATCGCCCGCGTCAATTACGGGCTGCAGAACGGCTGTTTTGAAATGGACTATGAGGACGGGGAGATCCGCTTCCGCACCTTTGTCGACTGCGACGGCCAGCTCCCCGGAGAGAACGTGATCCGCAACGGCATATATACCGCCGTCGCAATGATGCGGCGCTACGGCGACGGCGTCGCCGCGGTTATATTCGGAGCGCAGACGCCCGTAATCGCGGCCGCGGCCTGCGAAGCCGCGCCGCGTTCCTGAGTTCCCGCGTATCATTACCTGCCCGCAAAGGGGCAGGTAATTTTCCTTTATCCGGAGCGGTAAAAAATAGATTGAATAAAGGATGATGGCATGCTCACACCGAACGACAAGCGGCGCATTTACAGCGCGATAACCGCCGCTTTTCCCACAGAAGAAGAATACAGCTTTGAAAAAATTGACGCGCTGCTCAATAAAAACGGATTCCGCAGCGCGGATTTCGGCTACGCAAAACGCAGAAACATGCTGGAGGACCTGCCCGAGTTCCTCACGCTGAAAGAGACCGTGATCGGCCAGAACCGGCACCTGCTCGTTACAGTCCATGTCTGGCCGGAGGGCGAGGCGGCGCGCTCCGGCGCGGAGGGCGCCGGGGAGGGCGCCGGAGAGAGCCCGGCGGCCGGACAGGGGCCTGGCGGAAGCGGGGCCGAACGCGCGGTACAAGCGTCCTCCGGCGAGGAGGGCGTCCTGACGGAGAAGGACCGGCGGGAAATTTACGAAATCCTATCCGCCGCGTTCCCGTTTGAGGAGCAGCGGCATATGGCGGCCGTCTCCAAATGCCTAAGCGACGAGGGCTACGGGAAAGAGCGGTTCGGCTTTATCAAGATGAAACCGATGCTGGCGGCGATGCCCGAGTTTCTGGCCATGGAAGAACAGATCATGAACGGCGTGCCGCAGACGCTGATCACGCTGCACCGCGTCGCGCGCTGGGAGGATACGGGCGCGGACGCCGCCGCCGACGGTGCGCCGGAAGGCGAATGCGCGCCGCCCGACGCGCTGGAGGGGCAGGCGCTGCTGATTCCCAAAACCCTGGCGAAGCTCAACCAGCTCGTCACGGGCGCGGAAACGCAGCCCGCCCGCGAAATCCTGGACGCGCTGGAGCTCGACTACATACATGCGCGCCGCACCGGGGCCGTGCGCCGGCGGCAGAACGCGTACGTGTTCCCCCTGAGCCTGAAAGGCCTGGACGGCGAGGACCTGATTGCATCCATCAAGCCGACCGAGCGCCCGGACGGACCGCGCTGGGTGCTGAACTTTGCAGGGTACGCGGCGGCGCCCGCGGAACCGGGCCGGCAGCTCGAACAGTTCGCCTACTGCGGGGTCTGGGCGAATTTCCTGGACGAACTCGCCGCCAAGGCGCTGCCGGAGTCCTGGGACTTTGAGGGGGCGCGAAAGAGCAAGTTTATCCTGTTCGAGTATATCAAATACACTTTTTACCGGCTGCAGCTGGAGGACAAAGTCTGCTTTTCGGACGACCGGTCCTTCGCCGCGTTCAACACCGGGCTCGTCACCCGGCACTACGACGACATCTACGCCTGCTTCGCGCCGGTTCACGACGAGCGTTTCCGCACAAAATGGAGGTTTTTAGAGTTCTGCACGGCGGCCAGCCGGGGCCTTGGCAAGCGGCTTGTCGAATGCTTCCATCCCCTGCCCCAGCCCGCCTCCTACTTCACCTGTATAGACGACCTTTTCTTTGACTTCCGCAAGGAGCTGCACACCGATTTTGAGCACATACTGCTCGACAACCTCTCGCGTCTGCCCATGGAATTTCTCATGGAGGAGTGCCGCGGCGTGCCGCAGGCGCTGGACGCGCTGGACCGCATCTGCGCCGAGACGGACTACTTTGCCAAAAAGCGGCTCTACCGGGAGCTGAGCGGCCTGCTCGACGAGACGCCGCGGCTCTACAACCGGCTGCGCAACCGGCTGGAGGACGCCATAGAGCTCGCCACAAAACGCGCGCGCTGGAACTTCAAGACGGCGATCCCCTGCTACACGCCCCGGAAAAACACGATGAGCCTGATGCTGCCGCTGTCGCTGCAGGACGACGCGCAGGCGGACGCGGCGCTGATCGTGGAGGCCACGCATTCGGGCAACTACCAGGGGCAGACGATTCTGACCATGCAGCAGGCATATCTGGACGCGCGCCTCGTCTGCCGGCCGGACAGCGAATGGCTCAACACATCGCTTATCCGCGCGGAGGTCTGAGCGCCGCGCCGCCGGCCGCGCCGGGGCGAGAACGCCGCGTTATCGCGGGAAACCGGCGGCAGCGCGCCCCATACGCGCGGATATACCGCCAATAAACAAGCGCGCAGCCCAGAGGGCTGCGCGCTTTTATTTACACCGGTTACGAGAGCGTCTCGAAAGACACCCGGTCGTAGTACTCGTTGAAAGAGACTTCCTGGTTCTCCATGAATTCCGATATGAATTGATTGTACCTGAACTGCTGATGGCTGGAGAGAAGCGTGGAGATGTTCTCGTCCACATAGTCCATATCCAGCGGCAGGCGCTGGATGATATGGTAGCCGTAATCGGTTTCCACAACGCCGCTGATTCCGCCGTCCTCGTCAAGCGCCTTTGCCGCCTGCTCAAACTCGGAAACCATCTGCCCGTCCGTGAAATAGTAGCCGTCCGGCGAACTGGTCATGCCCGGGTCCTCGTTGTATTCGGCAATCAGCGTATCAAAGTCCTCGCCGGCCGCCGCCTTTTTCCGCACTTCTTCCGCGACCGTCTCCGCGTTTTCCGTGGTCTTGGCGATCAGAACGTGTTTGGCGCGCAGGTAGTCGGACTCGATAATCTCCCGCATTTCAGTTTCGCTCAGCTCATACTCGCCGCCCTTGCCGTACAGCTTGTCGTACAGCGCGCTGGAGCGCAGGTCGTTCTCCATGAGCTGGCGGTACACCTCGTCGGTCATATACTGCGCTTCCAGCGCCTCGACATAGGCCGAATACCCGCCGAGCTGGTCGATGGTCGCGTCCACCTGATCCTCCAGCGTCTGCTGGTCCTCCTCCGTCAGCTCCACGCCGTTGTCCGCTGCGAGCCGCTTGATGGCCGCGACGGACTTGAGATTGTTCAGCACGTCGTCCTTGAGCGTGGCGAGCGCGTCGGGGTTGTCCGTCCAATAGCTCTCGTCGCCCTGGTCGTAGTTGTTTTTCATGATATAATAGTAATAACGGTACAGGTCGAGCGATATGTCCTCCCCGTCAATGGTCATGATACTATCCATTTTGACCGTCTTTCCATCGACCTTCAGCTTGGCCGACTTTGCTGTTTTCGCGCAGCCGGCGATCAGTGAAAGGGTCATGACGATACTGAGCAGCAGCGCTACTTTGCGGGTAGTTTTCATGCATCGTTCCTCCAAATTTAATTTTATCGTTTCTGCCTTGAAACGCGTCTGTCTAAATATTATAATACAAATAGATGAGCAATGGGTGAAGTTTTGCAAAAAAAATTATTTTTTTTCGCAATCCTGCCGGCGCGCGGCGGGAAACACCCGGCGCGCAGGGCTTTCGGGTCGCCGCCGCGCCGATACAGAGAGAGGGGACGGACATGCAGAGATACCCGCGGTTTACCATGTGCTTCAGCATCGGCCCGTCCAACCGGGACCGGGCGGAGGCCTTTGCGCTGTATCAGCGGGCCTTCGGCGCGCGGAAGATCGCTGAAAGCGCGCCGCCGGGCGGCGGCGATCTGCATATTATGATGGAGATCTGCGGCACGGAAATTCTGATCGGCCCCGGAAATACGCCCGGCACGGGGTTTGAAAACGCCCTGAACTGTGAAATCCGCTTCGACCGGGAGGACGCGTTTTTCGCGGCGTATCATGCGATCGGCCAGGGCGCGCGCAGCCGGACGCTCGAGGGGCCGTATCCGTGGGCGGAGCGCTTGGGGCTTGTGGTGGACAAGTACGGCATCGGCTGGGCGCTGTACTGGAACCGGCCGGAATGAACGGCCGCTTTGCCCGCGCTTACAAGGAGATTTCAGCAAGGAGGAACACAGGATGGACATGCGTATGTTTCAAAACAAGCCGGTATCGCTGCTCGGATACGGGTGTATGCGCTTCCCGACGCAGGAAAAGGACGGGAAACGCACAATCCTGCGGGCGGAGGCGGAAAAACTGCTGGACTGCGCCTACGCCGGCGGCGTGAATTATTACGACACGGCCTACGGCTACCACGGCGGCGAGTCGGAGTCGTTTTTGGGCGAAGCGATGAAGAAATACCCGCGGGAGAGCTTCTACTTTGCGACCAAGCTGCCGATCTGGATGATGAAGGACGACGGGCCGGAGCGCATGGAGGAGATATTTTCCGACCAGCTCAAGCGGCTGCAGACGGATTATATCGATTTCTACCTGCTCCACGGCGTGGACGAGGAGGGGTTTGAGACGGTAAAACGCCTCGGCGCCTACGATTTTATACGGAAAAAACAGGCCGAGGGCAAGGTGCGGCACGTGGGCATTTCGTTCCACGACACGCCCGAGGTGCTGGAGCGGATTCTGGACGCCTACGCGTTCGACTTCGTCCAGATCCAGCTCAACTATCTGGACTGGACCCTGCAGAACGCGAAGCGCCAGTATGAACTGCTGGAGGAACGCGGCATCCCCTGCGTCGTGATGGAGCCGGTGCGCGGCGGCACGCTCGCCAGCCTGGACAAAGACGCCGCCGCGGCGCTCCAGCAGGCCCGCCCGCAGGACAGCGTGGCGTCCTGGGCCATCCGCTTTGTGGCGAGCCTGCCGGGCGTGCTGACCATCCTGAGCGGCATGACGACCATGGACCAGCTTACGGACAACCTGGAAACCCTTTCGGACTTTGAACCCCTCTCCGGCGCCGACCGCGAAACGCTCGGCACGGCGCTCGGCATCTTCCGCAAAAACGGGATTATCCCCTGCACGGGCTGCTGGTACTGCATGGACTGTCCCGTAGGCGTGCAGATTCCTGATAACTTCAGCCGCTACAACGTCTACACCGTGACAAAGGACGAGCAGGCCTACCGCGGCAGCTATGCGCAGCTCGACCCGAAAGCGCGCGCTTCGGCCTGCGTCGGCTGCGGCCGGTGCGCCAGCCGCTGCCCGCAGCAGATTGACATCCCCGCAAAGCTGAAGATGATTGCGGACATGATGGGACAATAACGCGGATACGAGAACGGAGTGGACAAAATAGGAACGATTCTTATTACAGGCGCGTCCAGCGGGCTGGGCGCGGAATACTTTAAACACATAGCCGGCAGCGGCGACTGGCGCATGCACGACGTGTGGCTGATCGCCCGGGACGGGGCCAGGATGCAGGCGCTGGCAGAGCGCTATCCGCAGATCCGCACGACCGTGATCCCGCTTGATTTGGCCGACAGCCGGAGCTTTGAGACGCTGCGGGAGATGCTGGAGACGCGCCGGCCGGAAGTATACGCACTGATCAACAACGCGGGCTTCGGCCTGCTCGGCGACCTGATCGAACGCGACTACCCGGAACAGGCCGATATCGTGAACGTCAACTGCCGCGCGGCCACGGCCGTGACCTGCCTTGCGCTGCCCTATATGCAGCGCGGCGGCTTTGTGCTCAACACATGCTCTATCGCCTCTTTCGCGCCCAACCCGCGCATGGCGGTTTACAGCGCCTCCAAGGCCTTTTTATTCCACTTTTCAAAATCTCTGCGCTACGAGCTCAAGCCGCGCGGAATCCATGTATGCGCCGTATGCCCCGGGCCGATGGAGACGGCGTTTCTGGATGTGGCCGACATCCCCGGCAACTCCAAAACCTTTGCCACCCTGCCCTACTGCGACCCGGCCGCGGTGGCGCGCCGGGCGCTCGAATACGCGCGTGCGGGCAGGGGCGTGTATACCCCGCGCCTGTTTTACAAGTTCTACCGCCTGCTGGCAAAAATCCTGCCGCACGGGCTGCTGCTGCCCCTGACCAAAACCTGAGGCGAGGACGGCTTCGGCACAGAAAAATGTACGCACAGAAAAAACCGGAGGGCGGACGCCCTCCGGTCTTTTTCGTCCGCCGCATGCGCGCGCCTGCGCCGGCGGACATCCCCCCGTATTCTACGGTTTTTCTCCCCGCAGGGCCTGGGTTTCTGCCTTCGCCGCGCCTGCCCGCCCGGCAAAACAGGAGCCCTTTCTGAAAGGCCTTGACATCCGGCTTCATTTATTATATAGTATTATGGGATTT
The DNA here is from genome assembly GCA_905209135.1 of uncultured Eubacteriales bacterium. Classification (GTDB taxonomy): domain Bacteria; phylum Bacillota; class Clostridia; order Oscillospirales; family UMGS1783; genus UMGS1783. Next base: position 2,148 of record CAJLRT010000004.1, on the reverse strand, counting down.
TGGAAGGGGCCTGATTGAGTGGGGCCGCCGCCGGTATGTTCCCATGGATACAAGAGAAAGCTTTGAAGAAGAGTAGTAGGCCGGCGCACCTGGCGCAGAGAGGAAATGGCTGGTGAAAATTTCCGCAGCCGCCGGCGGAAGTAGCTTCTGAGCGCGGAAAGAAATATGAGTAGACTCCGCCGGGGAAAACGCCACCGTTATCAGGCGTCAAAGTGCGCATGCGTATGCGAACTTAGGTGGTACCGCGGTAATTCGCCCTAAGATTTCTGGGGGCGAATTTTATATTTTGGAGGGTAAAAGATGGAAGAGTTTGAAAAGCACTACAACGGCCTTGCCGTTGAAGCGCAGATGCAGAAATTCTGGGACGACAACAGGGTGTACGCATTCGCACCGGACAAGTCCAGGCCCATTTATTCGATTGACACGCCGCCGCCGACGGTGAGCGGCAGTTTGCATATCGGCCATATTTTCAGCTATACGCAGGCGGAGATGATCGCCAGATACAAGCGCATGCAGGGCTACAACGTCTTTTACCCCTTTGGGTTCGACGACAACGGCCTCCCGTCTGAGCGCCTGGTGGAAAAGGAATCCGGCATCCAGGCGCGGGATCTGCCCCGCAGCGAGTTTTGCGAAAAGTGCGTGGAGACCACGCAGAAATACGAGGCGGAGTTCAAGGCGCTGTGGAAAGCCATGGGCTTCTCCTGCGACTGGAATCTGGAATACTCCACCGTCAGCCAGAATTCCCAGCGCCTGTCCCAGAAATCCTTTATCGAGCTTGCGCAGGCCGGCCGGGCCTATATCAAAGAATCCCCCGTGCTGTGGTGCACGGAGTGCCAGACCTCGATCGCACAGGCCGAGCTGGAGTCCAAGGAAGTGGAGTCCTGCTTCCACTACCTGAAATTCTTTGTCGGCGACAGGGTACTGGAGATCGCCACAACGCGTCCGGAACTGCTGTACGGCGTGGTATGCGTCTTTGTAAACCCGGACGACGAGCGGTACAGGGACATTGTCGGCAAAATGGCGCGGGTGCCCCTGTACGACTTTGAAGTACCGATCCTCACGGATGAAAAGGTCGGCATCGACAAGGGCACAGGCGCGGTTATGTGCGCCACGTTCGGCGACAGCACGGACGTCGAGTGGGTCGAGCAGCACAACCTGCCCTACAAAAAAGTTATTCTGCCCTATGGGAAGATCGACGAATCCGTCCCCTTTATCGCCGGGCTGCGCGTCAAGGCGGCGCGCAAGGAGATCGTGCGCCTGCTCGAGGAGAAAGGGCTGCTGATCCGCTCTGAGCAGCTCTCGCACATGGTCGCCATCCACGAGCGCTGCGGCACTGAGGTCGAAATCATTCCCTCCCGCCAGTGGTATATCGACGTGCTCAGCCAGAAAGAGGCGCTGCTTGCCGCCGGGGACCGGATCAACTGGTATCCCGCGCACATGAAAAACCGGTTCACCACCTGGGTGGAAAACCTCAAGTGGGACTGGTGCATCTCCCGCCAGCGCTATTTCGGCGTGCCCTTCCCCGTCTGGTACTGCGCGAAATGCGGCAAGACGCACTTCGCCGCCATAGAGGACCTGCCGGTCAACCCGCTGGAAACCGAGTACCGCGGCGTGTGCGAATGCGGCTGCACGGAGTTTGTGCCGGAAAAGGCGGTGCTGGATACCTGGGCCACCTCCTCCATTTCGCCGATGATCAACTGGGACAAGGCGGGCGAATACGGCGTTGCGGAGGATTTCATGCCCATGAGCATGCGCACGCAGGCGCATGAGATCATACGCACCTGGGCGTTTTATACGATTGTGAAGAGCCTCTACCACACCGGGGACATCCCCTGGAAAGATATGATGATCTGCGGCTTCGTCCTGGCCAAGCCCGGCGAGAAAATCAGCAAATCCAAGGGCAATTCCAAGCTGACGCCGCAGGCGCTGATCGACACGTATTCGGCAGATATTATCCGCTACTGGTCGGCGAGCGCCCGGCTGGGGACCGACACCTTCTTCGACCAGCAGGAGATGCAGGACGCGTCCAAGCGCCTGATTACCAAGCTCTGGAACTCCTCCAAGTTCGTCCTCTCGCACCTGTCCGACTTCGACCTATGAAGTTTAAAGATCAGGAGGGCTACTCCGATACCTTTGGATACGAAAACA
>CAJLRT010000003.1 GCA_905209135.1 uncultured Eubacteriales bacterium | reverse complement strand
GCCGACCCATTCTGGGCCTGGACAGCCGGGACCTGCTGGAGCTGACGCTGGAGGCCTGTCCGGAGGCGGAGCTCATCCCCGCCCATATCTGGACGCCCCACTTCGCCGTGTTCGGCGCGTTTTCCGGGTTTGACAGCATGGAGGAATGCTTCGGGGACCTGACGCCGCACATCCACGCCTTTGAAACCGGCCTGTCCTCCGACCCGCCCATGAACTGGCGCGTCAGCGCGCTGGACGGGCTGACCCTCCTCTCGCATTCCGACGCGCACTCCCCGGCGAAGCTCGGCCGGGAGGCCAATCTGCTGGACGCCGAGCTGTCCTACCCCGACCTCCTGCGCGCCATACGCACGGGCGACGGCATGGCCGGCACCATCGAGTTCTTCCCGGAAGAGGGGAAATACCACCTCGACGGGCACCGCGCCTGCGGCGTCTGCCTGACGCCCGCCGAAACGGCGCGGCTGGACGGGCGCTGTCCCGTCTGCGGAAAGAAGCTGACTATCGGCGTGGAGCACCGGGTCGAAGCGCTGGCGGACCGGCCCGCGGGGTTCCGGCCCGCGCAGGCCAAGCCCTACGAGAGCCTGGCCCCGCTGCCCGAGGTCATCGCCGCGTCGACGGGAGGCCCGGCCGCCGGGAAAAAGACGCTGGAGCTGTACGAACGCCTGCTCCGGGAGCTGGGCGATGAATTTACCATACTGCGCGCCGCGCCCGAAGCGGATATTGCGCGCACGGCGGGGCCGTGCATCGCCGAGGGCGTGCGGCGGCTGCGCCGCGGCCAGGTGGAACGCCGCGCGGGGTACGACGGGGAATACGGAGAGATCACCCTGCTCACGCCCGCGGAGCGGGAGCAGTTCAGCGGCCAGCTCGCCCTGTTCGGGATAGAGGCCGCGCGGGAAATCCGGCCGCCGGCAGTCCGCGCACGGCGCGCGCACAATACACAGCGGGAACCCGAACCCGCCGCGCCCGCGCCGGGCCGGCTCAACGAACAGCAGCAGGCGGCGGCCTGCGCCGGGGCGCGGACGGTCGCCGTCGTCGCCGGGCCGGGCACGGGCAAGACCGGCACGCTCGCCGCACGGATCGCCCATCTGATCAGCGCGGGCGCAAAGCCGTCCGAAATCACGGCCGTCACCTTCACAAACCAGGCCGCGGCCGAGATGCGCCAGCGCCTGGAACGGCAGCTGGGCGGGCGGCGGGCCGTTTCGCGCATGACGATCGGGACATTCCACGCCATCTGCCTGCGGCTGCTGGGGGACGTGCGCCTTGTCAGCCGCGCAGAGGCGCTGACGCTGGCGGAGCAGACGCTGCGCGGCGCGGGCGGCCGGGGGAGCGAGGCGGGCTTTCTGCAGGCGGTCTCCCGCGTCAAAAACGGCGCCGCGCCGGACGAGGCGGGGCTGGACGCGGACCTGTACGGCGCGTACTGCGGCCGGCTGAAAGCGCTGGGCATGCTGGATTTTGACGACCTGCTCACCGAGGCGCTGCGGCTGGACACGTCGGGCCGCCGCGGCTTCACCCATCTGCTGGTGGACGAGTTCCAGGATATCAACGACGTGCAGTACGAGTTGGTGCGGGCCTGGAGCCGGACGGGAAAAAGCCTGTTCGTCATCGGCGACCCCGATCAGTCAATATACGGCTTTCGGGGCGCGTCCGGCCGCTGTTTCGAGCGGCTGCGGGAGGACGCGCCCGACACGCTGGAAATCCGGCTCCGGGACAACTACCGCTCCGCGCCTGAGATCCTCGGCGCGGCCCTGCCCGTAATCAGCCGCAATCCCGGCCCCGCCCGCGCCCTTGCGCCCCACTGCCCGCCGGGTCCCGCCGTGCGCCTGATCCGTGCGGCGGACGACTTTGCCGAGGGCATATGCATTGCAAAGGAGATCGGCCGCATGACCGGCGGCGTAGACATGCTGGAGGCGCAGCGGCTGGGGCATGACAGGGAGGCGCGCGCGTTTTCGGAAATCGCCGTGCTCTGCCGCACCCACCGCCAGCTCGAGCTGATTGAGAAATGCCTGCGGCACGACGACGTGCCCTGTATCATAAGCGGGCGCGAGCCCTATCTGGACGCGCCGGAAGTGCGCGGCGCGCTCGCCTTTTTCCGCTGCCTGCCGCGCGTGCAGGCTGCCGCCGCGGAAACGTCGCTGCGCCTGATATGGAACTGCCCCGCCGACCTGGCGGAGGCCGCGGCGCGCGCCTGCGCCGAAAACCCCGGCGCGCCGGAAGACGCGCTGCGCCGGCTTGCAGCGGGCAGGCCGCTGCTGGAGGACTGGCTTATGCGCATGGACCAGTGGCGGGCGCGGGCCGGCAGGGAAAAGCCCTGGAAGCTGATCGCGCAGTGGACCGAGGCGTACGGGGAGACGCCGGCGCTGGAAAAGCTGAAAAACACGGCCGTGTTCCACGCGGATATGGCGGGGCTGTTTGAAACGCTCGCGCTCGGCGAAGAGGCCGACGTGCGCCGCGCCGCCGGCCGAGGCTGGGAGTCGGGCGCAGTCAGGCTGATGACCCTGCACGGGGCCAAGGGCCTGGAATTTCCCGCGGTCATCGTCGCCGGCGTGCGCGACGGCATGCTGCCGCTGGAGAGCCGGGGACGCGCGGCGGACCCGGAGGAGGAGCGGCGCCTGCTGTTTGTGGGCATGACGCGCGCCCGCGAGGAGCTGATCCTCACCGCCGGCGGGGAGCCGTCGCCCTTTCTTGCGGACCTGCCCGCCGCAGTCGCGCGCGAAACGGTCCGCAAACGGGAGCGCCCGGCCGAACAGCTCAGCCTGTTCTGACGGCGGCGGGAAACGCCCGGAACGGCTCATGGACGCATACCCAAAAGGCACCGGCCGGAGAGGATCCGGCCGGGGCCTTTTGGGCGCCTGCCTCTATACGCAGCGCAAAAGCCGCTTCATCTCGCGCACGCCTTTTTTCTGCGACACGATAATTCTACTAAGTATCGGCACAAGCTCCGGGCATAAGGGAAAGCACAGCGCGTTTTCCGACATACGGACCGCCCCTTCGTGGTGCGGGATCATTTCCCGCATGAAATCGGCGTTGATGCGGTTCCCGGCGCAGGCGCTGCGCATTTGTGAAAACATCGCCTGCGCAATGCGCTGAAATCTCCGCTGGTACAGGCACAGATCCTGCTCCGTACTGGAAAGCCCGCCGCAGCGGTCCAGGACGGCCTGCATATTGCCGATGCTCTCCGTCTGCTCCACGATGATGTTCCTGGCTATGTTCTGCAGGGGGACGAAAGTTGTGTACTGCAGCAGGTTGCGCGACATCTCGATCGCCGCGCGGTGGTGCGGTATCATCTGAACGATGAAATTGTGCGAGAGGCTGTCCGTGAGCTCCGCGCCCGTCATGCCCGCTGTCATCTCATCCAGAATTTCGTAAAAGCGGCACAGGTACCGTTTTGCCGTGTCGCTGATTTGATTGCTGCGAAACATTTGGTACACCTCCTTTTTCCTTACAGTCTATGCGCCGCGCGGCGCGCCTGTTCCACGGGTGCGCTCGTGCGCACGGAAAACACGCCGCGGACCAAGCCCCCCCGGCGGCCGATATGTACCGCTTCTCATAGAGAAGCGGTTTGGGCTGCGGCTTAAAGCGTCAGAACAGCATCGCAGCAGCTATAGTCCGTGTCAATGGTGTGCGCAATAAAGCGGGCTTTCAGGTTCCTCGGGCCGCACATGCTGCCCGCGCCTGTACCGGAAACGGACAGGTCTTCCGGAAGCACGAATTTTACGCACCTTACCAGCACGTCCCGGCAGGTCGGGAAGGTATGCGCAGGAATCGTAACCGTCTTCATGCCGCGCGGATATTCAATGCCTTCGGAATCCACTTCAGTCAGCACGACGCCCAGAGCGACGCGCTTATTCGGGCATACGTTTTTCACCGTCACGTCAAGCTGCACGATCCGGCCGAGCGATTCCAGGAACGTATCGCCCATATCGACGACAACCGAATCCTGGCAGCCGTCAACCGTCAGATCCACCGGCAGCGGGCATTCTTCCACATCGATGACCATGCCGCAGTCCACCGTAACCGTCGGGTCCGGGAAGCTGACTACGTTCCCCTCCGTATCCGTATAGGTGATCGACTCGTTCACCTTTTTCGTGCCGGACGTCTGCGCGGTATGCCGGATGAAAAACTCCAGTGTGGCGCCTTCGTTCCCGGACACGCCGAGCTCCGCAATCTTCCACTGCAGCGTCTGCGAGTTTATCATCGTTGCCGTACCGATTGTGGGCGGGACGATACTGGTTATGACAAAGTCGGAATTGACAACCTCATCAATCACAATATTCGTGGCGCCGGTTTTGGATATATTTGCTGCAAGATCCGCAAAAATCTGTTCCAGCTCGGCGTCGTCCGGCGTGACTACGACATGGGATGCGGCCGGAGCTGTGGCCCAATCGTTCAGAACGCCGACGTTTACGCCGTCGGAACCGATCAGCCCGATGCAGTAAATGATAATGCCCGAAGCCTTGGCCGCTTCGGCGATCGGCGTAGGCGGGGGACCGACGGTCGTCTCCCCATCGGTGAACATAACGATTACCCTGGCGTTGGAAGACGCCGGGTCAAACAGCTGCACCGCCGTGGCGAAGGCGTCCCCATGATTGGTCAACCCGCCGGCGGAAAGGCCGTCTACCGCCGCTTTGAGCGTCGCGACCGACGTGATCAGCTGCGCGTCTACGCTTGCGCTGTTCGCAAAGCTGACAATGCCGATTCGGCTCCCGGAGCCTATATTCCCGTCCTGAGAACCGTCGGTGGATTCATCTATAATATCAATAAATTTCTTCGCGCCCGATTTCATATTCTCCAGCGGCTCGCCCGACATGCTGCCGGAGCGGTCCAGAACCAGCACAATATCGGTTGGATTCGAGACGATATCCGGCGTGGCGGCCAGCGCCAGCGTTACTTTCAGCGTTTCATCGCAGCCAATTTGGTCTAAACTGACCAGCTTATTTGCATTGGTTATACCCATATTTTAAAATTCTCCTGTTTTTGAATTGGGACAATTTGTCCACTACCATTCTATGTCCCTTTGGTGTAATTGCCACAGCGCGCCGCTCTCCCCGTTTTCAGCGGATATACGGAAATGGTTTGGCCCGTAAACCGCGAAATCTTATACGGCGCGGGGAAAAAGGGCGCCTGTCTGCCCGTGAGGAAACCAGCGCCCGGCCGGCGCGGCGGGGGTACTTTGACAGAAAAATGGAGCAAGTGATCAATACTTGCTCCGGCATGTGTTCGGGTTGTAAAAAGTACTTATATGGGGGGATTATCAAACTTAGAATGTAGCGTGTGTTCAGGCAATGCAGATTCTAGCGATCTAAGTGTCACAAAACTTTTGCTCTGCCTTAATTTGTTCGGTGTGCCATCCAGCAATATCTTGCTTTTCTCTCTCATATAAATCTCTGCTCACAACTCGAGCATTCAATTTGAGCATTCCTTTTTGTGGCCGTTCAGCATATACATACCGATGTGCATGCTGTATAATCATGCGTCTAAACAGCTGACTAGACTCGGACGAAAGGTATAAATTATTATGTAGTCCTCTTTCTCCTACTTGTGTAAAAAGGATTAACTGTGGTGAAAGCGGCATAAAAATGCTACACTTTTTCCTTCCCCACGCGCCATTGAAGTCATACTCGCATTTGCTTCTGTAATTCATGCAAATCACAGGATTATCAGAAGTTGGAAAAGAAACATCCTCTGATGCGTGAAGAACTTGCCAATTATAATACTCCACTTTTTTCAATGAAGATGTAAGCAAGCGCTTTAAATTATGAAGATATAAGCTTCGGCCCACTATAGTTTTTATTTCAACTGTGCGATTTACCTTGTTAACATTTACTTTCATTGGAAATAGATTGTTATTATCGGAGTTTTCAACTTGTGGAGAGTACGTACTTCTTTTCCTCCAGGCTTTTTTGTTTAATTTTGAAATTATTTTCTCTGTTTTTTTAGGAAATATTTGTGCGCTATGTTCTGACAGTCTCAAATAGGCAGCTGGTGTACGTAGATATTGAGCAAAAACAAAGTGTGATAAAATAATGGATTCTTCTTGAGAAATACTTTGTCCACTCAGTAATTTATCAAATACTGGTTTTGATGGTGCTTCAAATTCCCGATCAAACCAATGCTCAAAGTCATCAACTTCTTTTTCTCCTTCTATCCGTGTATAGAAGTTATTCCAAACCGCAGTATTTTTAATTGACTGTTGAGTCCAATACGGCACTTTTGAATTGGGCACTAAGAGGCTATATGTATAGATGGTATTCCCATCCAAGCTCCAGTTTTTCAGATAGAATTGTGGGATATAATGATTTCTTCGTGTTATATTACGCTCCATAATCTCCGCCCTTTTTCTCATTGTGGAAAATATAATTATATCGGCTAAATCAAATATAACACAAATAAAAAGCAGGTATAGAAATATGCCGACAAGCATATGTTGTCAGCCGCCCTGCGCCGAAGGCGCACCCGCAAAAGGTTGGTAGCGGCAGGAAGCCGTCAAGAGGGCGTTCTGGGCCGAGCAGGAATGCCGGAATTGTTACATATCCGAACCAACATCAAAGCGCATGCTTTGATGAAAGGAAGAGTTGCGCGTCCGGCGCAGTTTTCGCGCGCAGCAGAAACGGAGCGATAAGCCGCTGTTCTGACGTGCGCGACCTTTTGCGGAAAGGAGGAGCTGCGGCATGAGCGCGCTCTGACTTTTGAAAAAAGTCGGAGCAAGCGATATAAAGCTTGCTCCGACTTGGTGCGGGCGACAGGACTTGAACCTGCACGGGAAGCCCACTAGATCCTAAGTCTAGCGCGTCTGCCAATTCCGCCACGCCCGCATATGCTGCCGGGCGCCGCCCGGCATTGTATGAATCAGTATAATGGATGCCGCCGCGCCTGTCAAGCGTTTCCGGCGGCAGCACACGCATTTCAGCGGCGCAGGCCGTCAGCGGATCTGCCCCTGGCCGTACACCCTGTACTTGTAGGTCGTCAGCTCCTTCAGGCCCATCGGCCCGCGCGCGTGCAGTTTCTGGGTCGATATGCCGATCTCCGCGCCGAGGCCGAACTCGAACCCGTCGGTAAAGCGCGTCGACGCGTTGACGTATACGGCCGCCGCGTCCACGAGGTTCATGAACCGTTCCGCCGCCGTATCGTCCTGCGTGACAATGGCCTCGCTGTGCTGGCTGCCGTATTTGTTGATGTGGCGGATCGCGCCGTCCACGCCGTCCACCACTTTTACCGCCATAATCAGGTCGTTATACTCCGTGTAAAAGTCGTCCTCATCGGCGGGGAGCACCGACGGCGCAATGGCGCGCGTGCGCTCGCAGCCGCGCAGGGTCACGCCGCCCGCGTCCAGCAGCTGGCATATGCCCGGCAGGAACACCGGCGCGATCGCCGCGTCCACAAGCAGGGTCTCGGCGGCGTTGCATACGGAAGGCCGCGAGGTTTTGGCGTTGAATACGATCGCCGTCGCCATGTCGCGGTCGGCCGCGCCGTCCACATACACATGGCAGTTGCCCACGCCCGTCTCGATCACGGGCACGACGGCGTTCTGCACCACCGACTGAATCAGCCCTTTCCCGCCGCGCGGAATGAGCAGGTCGATCTTCCCTTTCAGGCGCATCATGGCCGTGGCGGAATCGCGGGTGGTATCCGTCACAAGCTGCACGGCCTCCGGGTCCAGGCCCTGTTCTTCCAGCACGTCCCGCATGAGCGAAGCGAGGCACTGGTTCGACCGTATCGCCTCGCGCCCGCCGCGCAGAACGACGACGTTCGACGACTTGAGGCAGAGCAGCGCCGAATCGACGGTGACGTTGGGCCGCGCCTCATAGATAATCCCGATCACACCGAAGGGCACGCGCACTTTCTGCACGGTAAGCCCGTTCGGGCGGACGGAACGGCTGAGCTCCTCCCCGACCGGGTCTTCCATCTCCGCGATCTGCCGGGCGCTCTCCATCAGCCCGTCGATCACCTTGCCGGTAATGGCGAGCCGGTCGAGCAGGGCGGCGCTCATGCCGTTTTTCCGCCCCTCTTCGAGGTCTTTTTCGTTCTCGGCAAAAATCAGAACGCGGTTTTCATCGAGCTTCTGCGCAATTTTGCGCAGCGCCTGGTTCTTTTTTCTGGTCCCCGCCGTTGCGAGGATATCGGATGCGGCGCGGGCCCGGCCGCACATCGCTTCCAGTTCTTTTACGATTGTGTCCATGATGATTCACCTTGTTTCCCGGTCAGGGCAAAAAGATCGTGCCCGGGTTCTTCCCCTCTAATATCTCGTACAGGCTTTCCGGCCTGTTGCCGTTGGCAAGGATCATGGGGATCCCCGCCCTGTTTGCAATTTCGGCGGCTTTGAGCTTGGTCTGCATCCCGCCCGTGCCGCGTTCGGTCCCGCGCCCGCCCGCCATGGCGCGGATGTCGTCGGTAATTCTGTCCACCTGCTTAATCAGGGTCGCGCCCGGAAGATGCGGGTCGCGGTCGTACAGTCCGTCGATATCGGAGAACAGCACGAGCAGATCGGCCTTTGTAATGACCGCTACGGTGGCGGAGAGCGTGTCGTTCTCAATCTTGATATCGTCGACGGCGACGGTGTCGTTTTCGTTGGCGATGGGGATGACGTTGTATTCAAACAGGCGGTTGACCGTGTTCTGCACATTGAACAGCCAGTCGGGCTTGTCGAGCACGTCGTGCGAAAGCAGGATCTGGCCGACGCGGTACCCGTACTCGTCGAACATCTTTTCATACACGTGCATCAGCCGCGTCTGGCCGACGGCGGCGGTCGCCTGCCGGCCTGGGATATCGGTCGGCCGCTTGTCCAGCCCGAGGCTCGACACGCCTACGGCAATGGCGCCGGAGGAGACGAGCAGCGTGTGTACGCCGGTTCCGGATACGTCCGCAATGGCGCGCACCAGCTTGTCGATATGCAGCAGATCGAGCCGTCCGTTCTCATGGGTCAGGGTGGAGGTGCCCACCTTGACCACCAGTTTTTTTACCTGATTCATTGTAAACCACCATATCCTGTGAAGAAATCACTTTATTATACCATAATATATCGCGGCGGCGGCGGCAAGTCAATAAAAAAATTTCCTTTATTTTGCGTTTACCCCTTTAACTTTTTGTCAAATGCCCGTATAATTTGAATATACCCCTGTTTAGAGCAACAGAGAGAAGAAGGGAGTAGCAGTATGGCATCGCAAAGGGATATGAATCTTTCCGTCGCGGGCATTGAGGTGACGATTCAGACGGACGAGGACCGCGGCTATATGCTGAAGCTGGCCTCCATGGTCGACGAGAAGGTGACGACCTACCTGAAAATGGGCACGCGGGTGACGCTCGCCATGGCCGCCGTGCTGGCGGCGATGGAGTTTTGCGACGAGTATGAGAAGAACAAAGTCGCAGTGGAGAACATGCGCAACCAGATCCGGCCCTATATAGACGACGCGATCAAGGCCGCCAACGAGCGCGACAGGGTCCAGGCCGAGCTTGACAAGCTGAACAAGCAGCTGGCCGACATGCAGCGTGACGGCGGGCAGCGCTAGTGGATACGCGGCAGACAGGCGCGGGTATGACGCCCGCGCTGAAAATTCAGCGCCTGCGCGCGGAGGACGGCAGCCTGCCGCCCATGCCGGCGCGGGCTACGGAGGGCGCGGCGGGCTTTGACGTGCGCGCCTTTATCCGCGAGCCCGTCACCGTCGCGCCCGGCGCGCTCGTACAGATCCCGACGGGGCTTGTGCTCGAGATTCCGCACGGCTTCGCCGTGTTTGTGTTTGCGCGCAGCGGCCTTGCCTGCCGGCACGGGATCACGCCGGCCAACGGCGTCGGGGTGATCGACAGCGACTACCGCGGCGAAGTGCGCGTGGGCCTGTGCAACGTTTCCGACACGGCGTACACGATCCAGCCGCTCGACCGCGTCGCGCAGCTGGTGATGCTGGAGCTGCCCCGGTATGCGCTCGAAGAGGTTGCGCAGACGACCGATACGGCGCGCGGTGCGGGCGGATTCGGCTCGACAGGCCGGTAAAACAAAGGAGAAAACGGATGAAAAACGGCAGAAACACCCTGATGTTCTTTATATTCCTGCTCAGCGCCATCGTGGTCGGCGGGCTGATTTCGGAGCTGACGCGGGATATTTCGTTTTTGAGCTGGCTGTCCTACGGCCAGACTTTCGGGATCGGGCTCTCCTCGCCGCTGACGGTGGACCTCGGCGTGTTTACCCTCAGTTTCGGCGTAGGGCTCACCCTCAACGTCGCCGTTATTATCTGCATCATCGTCTCCATGGTGCTGTACGGGACGGTGTACCGCGGAAGATGATTGTGCTCGCTTCAGCTTCGCCCCGCAGGGCGGAGCTTTTTCACAGTTTGGGGGTTCCGTTCACCGTATTCGCGCCGCAGGTGGACGAGGCGCGGATTGCCGCGGCGTGCACGGGCGGGCCCGCCGTCCTTGCCGAGCGGCTCGCCGCCGCCAAGGCGCAGGCCGCGGCGGACAGGTTCCCGGACGCGGTCGCAGTCGGCGCGGATACAATCGTGGCGCTCGGCGGCGAAGTGTTCGGCAAGCCGCGTTCGGAGCAGGACGCGCGGCGCATGCTCCGCGCCCTGTCCGGCCGGACGCACTCTGTGTATACCGGCGTGGCGGTGCGCGGGCCGCACGGCGCGGTTTCGGACTGCGTGCGCGCGGACGTGACGTTTCTGCCGCTGACAGACGCGCAGATCGGCGCGTATATCGCAACGGGCGAACCCTTTGACAAGGCGGGCGGCTACGGCGTACAGGGCCCGGCCCGGGAATTTATCCGGAGCATTGCGGGCGACTATTTCTGCATCGTGGGCCTGCCCATGGCGAAGACGGCGGAGCTTCTGCGGGCGCAGGGCGCGCTTTAAGCGCTGTGCTGCAGTATTTGGAACAGGATACGGTTGATCCACATCTGTGCCCCGCGCCTGCGCTCCGCATCAGTGCCCCGCGCCTGCGCGCCCGCCGCCATCGACCTTGCCCGGCGTTTTTCGCCGGGCAATTATTTTCTTGTATTCTAAAAGCCAATATGTTATACTCATACTATAATAGATAAAAAATTGAATTATAACCATGCGGAGAGGGGGATTCCGTTGTTCTAAGCTCCGACAGCGAGACCGGGTTATGCGTTGGAGTCGAATGTGTTTATTAATCCAAAGTATCCTGGTATCACTGCAACGGAGTTATCAATTAAAAATTGGGTTATAGCTCAGTCTGCCCCTTATGTTGATAGTATTCGAGCTATATACTCAAAAGATACTGCAATTGATGCAAATGAATACAGAGTAGCATTTAGGATGTTGCGAACAACTACGGATCCAGCCAGTGGTCAATTAGAAGATTATCATTTTTGGGTGCAGACTAATTCCGGCTTATGGGCGCAAAAGAACAATGTCACTCCGTCTGTCTTTCTAGGATTTATGGATCCAAATACAGATTCATCTACATATTGGCCCTCTCTAAATTCTAACGATGCAAAACCGACATATTATTTTGCAGTAAATCCTAAAGGCAGGTAGGGGATAGCAAATGAAACGATTATATCTAGTAATTCTAATAATTGTGCTGCTGTCCGCGTGTAATACAGTAGCGGGGCCAGGTGACCCCTCAAATGTACAGTATTCATCTTCTAGCTCTTCTTTATCGAGGAGCACGAGTTTTGAAATCAGTATTCCATCCTGGATACCTGACACGTTGCCTGAAAAACCGGAGGATCAGCTTACCACCTATGTGCCGCAGGCCAACACGGGGTGGACTCCGGTGGATGTAATCGAGGTGTCCGGGAAATATGCAGATACGTTTCCTGTTGTCACCAATGAAACCCCGCTGGAGGGTATGTTGTCCCAAATGGACGATCCTTTGTTTTATATGGCCTGGATGAGAAATCTTCAGTGGTACTATCCATATGAGAATGACAGATATGGCGACCGCGCCCAGCCGACGCTGGAACGGATTATGAAAGGCGAAACATGGGGGAATTTCAGTTTTCATGTGCCGGTAAACTTTTTAAGAAAGACGGGACCTGGACAGTACTATACCGTCTGTAAACAAAAAGAAGGCGGATATGTGTATATATTCTTTGACCGGCCACGAGTAGAGACCGATGCCGCAAAGTATGCGACATCGGACGAAACGAACGTTTTTCTCACTGGGGTTTTGTATGCGGAAAAAAGACTGACCTATGCGGACTTCACGGGTATAGCAAGGGGGGATAGTATCGACAAAGTGATTTTGGTTGACAATGCGGCAGCTTTGAGCAAAACATTCCATGAATGGAATGCCTCGTTGTATGGGCAGGACTATTTTCACTCCGGCTATGCAGCATCATCGCTGCATCTGTTGACTGATGGTATACTGGAAGTAACCTATAAAATAACTGATGATACATTGATCGTAGAGGATATGATGCATTATGAAGATTTTAATTACATGTTGTCCCAGTGCTATAGAGACTATGGAGAAAAATACTACATGAACCTCAAAGTCCTCCCGCAGGATTACCCGCCGGAGTCCTAGCGCACGTCCGGGGCGCGGTACCCCCCGCGCCCCGGCAAAGGCACTGTTCCGCCGCGCATTCTGCCTCGGTTGTGCGCAGCTATGGGAAACGAGGTGAAATGATGAAAATCAGATTTCTGTTCATGCTCTTGTGTGCCATGGTCCTTTTCTGCTCCTGCGCAAACCGGCCGGCGCAGGAGGCCCAATCCCCGGCAGGCAATTCGCAAACGACGGCCGCGAGCGCGACAAGCCGCATATCCCAGTCGGCGCAATCAGGGTCCGCGGCGGCGGATTCGCCGCCCCTTATGACGGACTATGCGCCTGAAACATGGAGTGCCCCGCAGGACGAATTGCCGGAGACATGGGACGATATCAGGAAGTACCCGCCGGTAAAGCGGGATATTGCCGGCATAAACGCCGCGACGATCCGGATCGAGGGCGCCTATCAGGATGTTTTCCCGATTGTAACGAATGACACAGCCCTGGAACAGCTCGTATCGCCGCTCGACTTATATAAAATGACCGCCATAACGGAAAACTGCGAACGCTTTGCAGTTTTAAGGGATTATCACATAAAAGACCGCGTCGATTCCGTTCCCATCGGTTTTCTTCGCAGAGTGGAAGACGGGATGTACTATTCCGTCAACAAGCTGTATGACGGCGGATATGCGTATCTGTTCTTTGAGCGTGAAAAAAACGCCGATACACAGGAATATGTAACGGACGATTTGACAGACGTTTACCTGTCGGGCTGCATATACATGGAAAAAACATTGTCCAAAAAAGATTTTGCAAACATTGCGGCGGGAGATTCCATCGACAAGGTGATTGCAATAGACAATGCCGCCTCCATACAAAAGCTAAACGCGCGCTGGTATCAGAGCATTGCGCATGCAGGAATGGAAAACTGCATGACGAAACATCTGCTGGAAGACGGACTTTTGGTTATATACTATAAAAGCGAAGGATGGGACCTTATCGTAAAAGATATTGATTTTAACGAGGATTTTGTCTTTTCCAATCAATATGACGACTCTGTCCGGCATTACACAAAAACATACAAGATCCTCCCGCAGGACTACCCGCCCAAAGCTACGCGTTAAAGGGAGGCGCAGATCATGAAAAAAGCGCATACTGTTGTTCTTGCAATTCTGCTCACGGCAATAACCTGTTCCTGTTCGCACCGCGGCGGCGATGGAGCCGCAGTCAGCCGCTCCTCCGGCTTTGAAAGCGCCGGGCACAGCGGCTCGTCCGCCGCGCTGCGGGAAGACTACGGGCCGGCTTCGTTTTCCTATTCCGATTCCGCGCCCCGGAGCTGGGACGACGTGCTGGTTCCGGATTTGCCGCCCGTGCGAGCGGTGGAGAGTTCCTGCGCCGATTACTCGGTTGACGGCGAATATGCGCGCCTGCTTCCGCTGTTATCCAATGAAACCCCGGCGCAGGAAATCATGTCGGAAACGTATCCGTCGGTCATCATGGGGATCATGATGAACCTGGACCGGGAGTATACCGTCACCGCTTACCACATCCAGGAAGCGAAAAGCACCTTTCCCGTCTCCTTTCTGCGGCAGACGGAACAGGGCGGATTCTACACCGTCAACAAGGTAACCGGCGGCGGGTACGCCTATATATTTTTCGACCGGCCGGTCGGCGCCGACTTGCAGTACCTGACGGACGACAGAACCGATCTGTATGCAACGGGCTGTATCTATGCGGAGAAAACGCTGTGTTCCGACGCATTTCAATCCATTCAAACAGGCGATACCATTGACGACGTCATCGCGATCGACAATGCCGCAAGCATCACGAAGCAATGGAGCCGTTGGTATCAATCCGTTCAGGGGGCGCATCAACAGGACTACATCTCCAAGCATTTGCTCACGGACGGGATTATGATGTTCCGCTACTCGTTCGACGGGGAAAACCTCGCAGTAAAAGAGAAGCGGCTGTTCTCCGATTTCAACTATGTCTCCCCCCTGTATCAGGGCACGGCGCTCGAGGGGTGCCGGAAGAATTTTTCCATCCTCCCGCAGGATTATCCGCCGGAGTCCTAACGCACGGCCTGGGCGCGGCATGCCGCGCCCAGGCGCTCCATTGGATTCAGCAGTCAATGCCCCGAAGAGAGGAGGCGACGCGGCATGAAAATGAAATGGTTGGCTGTTATAAGTCTATGCGCTGTATTATTCAGCGCCTGTTCTACAAATAGTAATACCCCGGCCATCTCCTCAGGCAGTGGGAACAGCGGGAATACCGGCAGCATAAGCAGCGCGTCCGCCGAAAGCGCCGCAGAATCCTTTGCGCCGGAGGAATGGGAAAACCCGGTCACACAGCCCATATCCAGTTTTATGGATATAGACGCCGGCGCCTCCTATGTGCTGCGGGAGGGGATTGAACCCGTCGATACGATCGAGGTCGCGGGAGAACTGCCGCTGCCGCTGGTTACAAACGAAACGCCGCTTACCGAGACGGTATCGGTAATCGACGGCCTGACAATTATTCCCGGCGAGATTTGGAACACCGTATATCATGAAAGAGGGGTGCTTATCCCCTCTGCGTCCATGGAAAATTCCGCTATTCCCGTGTCCTTTTTACGCCGGCGAGACGACGGCAGCTTTTACACGGTTGTGAAGCTGAAGGACGGCGGTTACGGGTATTTTTTCTATGAGCGGCCGAAAAACTATGCGACGCTGGAATATATAACGGACGATTATACGGAGGCATATCTTTACGGCTGTGTCTATATGGAAAAAGCGCTCTATAAATCCAGCTTCGACGCGCTGCAGCCGGGGGATTCGATTGATTCTGTGATCGCCATTGACAACGCCGCGCGGATGACGGACCAGTGGCGAAAATGGAATGAGGAAATTACGGGCGAAAAATTCGGAGACCACTGTTCGATTCATTTATTGAAGGACGGGCTGTTATCCATCCAATACGGCTATAATGACGCCGGCGAATATGTGATTCAGGAGATCCGTTTTTCCGATGCGTACATCTTCCATTCTTTTTGCTTTGATGAATACCCGTATCCGAAAGACTTTTCCATTCTCCCGCAGGACTACCCGCCGGAGTCCTAACGCACGGCCGGGGCGCGGCATGCCGCGCCCCGGCGCTCCATTGGATTCAGCAGTCAATGCCCCGAAAACGAGGAGGCGACGCGGCATGAAAATGAGGAAAACACTGTGCTTTCTGATTGCGCTTGCTCTGATCGCCGCCGTCTGCGTCTGCGGCTGCGGCCACAGCGCACCGGCGGCGCCATCGGGAAGCTCCGGGGCGCGGAGCGAAGAAAAGTGGAGCGGCGGGACCGAGCCGTCGTCCGCCGGCCGGCAGGAACCGCAGTCGATTTCAGGCGCGCAGCAGTGGAAAAAGCCGGAGGATTGGGCCGGCACTCTGGAGGATTTTCACACTGCCCCGTTTGATCCGGAGACGGACGCCCCGGTTACAAGGGAGTTCACGCCAGTGGACACGATTTCGGTTTCGGGGAAATACGCCATGCCGGTCATCACCAATGAAACGCCGCTGGAGGATATGATCGTCTCCATCTCAGGAGACGATGTGATTATTCTGGAGAACATGCTGGCCAGCGCATTCGCAACCGACTATTCGTGTTTGCCGCTGCGTGACATATGGGGAAATGCGCAGAAATACGATTATATCCCCGTCACTTTTCTGCGAAAGACGGGCGAGAGCAGCTATTACACCGTGTGCAAGGTGGATGGCGGCGGGTATGCGTATTTCTTTTTCGACAGGCTGCGCGATTCGGAATCGGGCGAGTATCTGACAACCGATAAGACGGATATATACCTCTACGGCGCGATCTATGCGGAGGAAATGCATTCCTACGCCGCGTTTGCAAACCTCAAAGTTGGCGATTCCATTGACAGGGTCGCAGAGATCGACCACAAGGCGTATTTTGATAAAACCGCTGTGGAGGAATATTGGCTGGCGGGGAAAAAGTATGCGGAAGAACACGGAAATGAAACCATCTATGCCAAAGATCCCATGTTTGCGGTACTGCATCTTTTGAATGACGGGGTACTGCAAATCGGCTACCAGTACGAAGATCCGGATTTTGACGCAGTCTATGATGAAAGCAAAGACCCGGCCTACACATATGATTTCAGCAACTATAAAATCATTGATATGCAGTACTATCCCGACTATATGGTAAAACCGTACTATAGACTGGGTGAGGCAGATATGGGATTGTACAGTACAGCCAGCAACCTGCGCATTCTGCCCATAGACTGGCGGGCGGCGACGTGAGCCCGCGGGCCCGGATTTCTTCATCCCCCGGCCGAATAACCCCGCTGCGCGCCGGTTCGCGCACGACCGCGGCATGAGAAAAGCCCTGCCTTTTGCCGGCAGGGCTTTTTGTCGCCGTATTTTCCGCCGCCCGCATGGGGGCGCGGCGGGGCGCGTTTGCGCCTTGTTCGGATAGCGCCTTAGCCGTCGATTTCCTCCCCGGCCAGCGCAATCCCCAGCTCATCCAACTGCACCTGTTCGACCGGCGCGGGGCATTCGGCCATGAGGTCGGACGCATTCTGCACCTTGGGGAAAGCGATAACGTCGCGGATGCTCTGGGACTTCGTCATGAGCATGAGCAGGCGGTCGAACCCGTAGGCGAGCCCGCCGTGGGGCGGCACGCCGTAGCGGAAGGCCGAGAGCAGGAACCCGAACTGTTCCTCGGCGCGCTCCTCCGTAAAGCCGAGGGCTTTGAACATGCGGCTCTGCAGCTCGCGGTCATAGATGCGCAGGGAGCCGCCGCCCAGTTCGGTGCCGTTGAGCACAATGTCGTAGGCCTTGGCGCGCACCTTTTCCGGCGCGCTTTCCAGCAGCGCGACGTCCTCGTCGGCCGGCGCGGTAAAGGGGTGGTGCTTGGCCGTATAGCGGCGGGCCTGCTCGTCGTACTCGAACAGGGGGAAATCCGTAATCCAGACGAATTTATACACGCTGTCGTCCACCATGCCC
Source organism: uncultured Eubacteriales bacterium (assembly GCA_905209135.1). Lineage (GTDB taxonomy): Bacteria > Bacillota > Clostridia > Oscillospirales > UMGS1783 > UMGS1783. Next base: position 408 of record CAJLRT010000003.1, on the reverse strand, counting down.
AGCCGCGCGGCAAGCTCGCAGCGCAGCGCGCCGAGCGCGTCGTACACGACGGACTTGTTGCTGTCGGCGATGATGAGCAGCAGGTCGCCGTCCCTGTAGCCCATGCGCTCCTTGACGGCGCGCACCTCTTCGTCGCTGAGGAACTTGGTGAAGGACGAGGTCTCCTCCCCGTTTACCGAACGGAGGAATGCCACGCCTTTGGCGCGGTAGATCTTCACAAAGTCGAGCAGGCCGTCAATCTCGCGGCGGGGGAATTTGTCGGCGCAGCCGGCAAAGTTGATGCCGCGCACCGAACCGCCCGCGGCGAGCGCGCCGGAAAACACCTTGAACTCGCAGTTCGTGAGCAGGTCGGACAGATCGCACAGCTCGAACCCGAAGCGCATATCGGGCTTATCGGAGCCGAACCGG
>CAJLRT010000002.1 GCA_905209135.1 uncultured Eubacteriales bacterium | reverse complement strand
ATGTATTCCCGCAGCTTGTCATACATCTCTCTTTACCCCCTCAATGAATGAGTCAATCATCAATTTGGCGCGGTTCCATTCGTCTATGCGCGCCTGCAGCGAAAGCCGGCCCTGGGGCGTTATGGTGTAGTAGCGCCGGCGCGCGCCCGTATTCTCGTCGCCCCAGTAGGACTGGATGCAGCCGGCCTCCTCCAGCCGGCGGAACGCGGTGTAGAGCGTCGCTTCCTTCAGTTCAAAGCCGCCGTCCGTTTTCTGTGAAATTGCTTTGTTGATTTTGTAGCCGTAGCTGTCCCCGTCGAGCAGATGGGCAAGGATGATCATTTCCGTATTGCCGCGGATCAGGTCCGATGCAATAGACACAGCGCATATCCCTCCTTTTTCTTCTTACCGGTATGTTCCCAGTGTTCCAATGTTTTAACTGCGTTTCCATACATGCGTATACAGGCTTTGTTTATGGATGCTTTTTTGCGGCAGCGTCTGGCCGCCGCCGTCTATAGCCGCCATGCATGGCGGCTCCCGCAGCGGCCCCTGTCCCTCGCGCCGGCGCGCGCGGCCGCGCCTTGCATGGGCTTTTATTGCGGCCGATCTTCCGCGCCTGTCCCAGGCTGCGGCGCTTCGCTGCGGAGCCGGGTCACTGCCGATTTATGACTGCGCTTTGCAGCTTTCTCTCCCGTGTGCCGTTTGCCGCGGTGCGCTGAAGCCGCTCTGCGCGGCGGCTTTGCAACTGCTGTTTGCGGCCCTCCTCGCGGCTGCCGTCTGCGCGGCCCTCTTCGCGGCTTGCTGTTTGGGGCGGCGGTCCGCAGCCGCTCTTAATGGCGGCGCTTCGTCGCCGGCCGCGGCCGCTTTCCATGCGCCGCGCCGCCCCGGCTGGATGCCTTCTGTCTGTCCTTTTTGCCTTTTCCGCACAGGCAAATGGACGTTTCTGTTTATATAATAAAACAACATACCTCGCCTGTCAAGGTATATTGACAAAAAAACTGTATTTACCGTTGAATGCCGTACCAGCACCGATTCCCCCTGCAATGCAGTACACTGCTCTGCTCTGTTCTGCTCTGCTCTGCTCTGTTCTGCTCTGCTCTGCTCTGTTCTGCTCTGTTCTGTTCTGCTCTGCGCTGCACCGTTCTGCTCCGCTCTGCGTTGCACCGTTCTGCTCCGCTCCGCTCTGCACCGTTCTGCGCTGCGCTGCTCTACTCCGCTCTGCACTGTTCTGCGCTGCGCTGCTCTACTCCGCTCTGCACTGTTCTGCTTTGCACTGTTCTGCTTTGCTCTGCACCGTTCTGCTCCGCTCTGCACCGTTCTGTTCTGCTCCGCTCTGCACCATTCTGTTCTGCTCTGCTCCGCTCTGCGCTGCTCCGCTCTGCACCGTTCTGCTCTGCTCTGCACCGTTCTGCTCCGCTCTGCTCTGCACTGCTCCCGCGCTCTGCTCCCGCGCCCCGGCTCACGCGCTCTGCTCCCCCCGGCGCATTGCTTCCGGCACCCCGCCGCATGCAGTTCTCATCCCGCGGCCTGTTCTGCCCCCCTCTTTGCCGTGTCCCTGCGCGGCCGAACGCCGGCGCGGCCGCACCGCACAGATGAACGCACCCCGCCGCACACGGCTCTGTACCCGCAGGCCCGTCCCCCGCCGACGGCCCCATGCCGCCCGCGCATTTAAAACCGCCCCAGCGTGCAGACAGGCCTCTTCCCGCCCGCACAAATCTCCCATCCGCGCCGCGTCCTGCTTCCGGCACACCCGCCGCGCCCATAAAAAAACAGCGCGGCCATCACGCCGCGCCGTTATCCCCGCCCGCACGTCCCGCGCGCAGGGGAAAAAGCTAATTCAAATAGGGTTTTATTTCGTTGGTACGCCCCAGAATATAGTCCGTGCTGGTTTTGTACAGGATGGCCAACTTCATGACGCACTGGACAGGAATACTGCATTCGCCGCTTTCATAGGCAGCATACGTGCGCTGCGTTATGTTCAAATATTCAGCAACCTGCTTCTGTGTCATTTCATGATTTTCGCGCAGTTCTTTGATTCTCCCATATTCCATAGTGCTTCACCTCAAAAATAGTATATAAGCCCGCCAGTGCCCTGTCAATATTTTCAGTGAAATTACAAGGGAAATTTACCAATTATGCGCGCGAATTGAGATTCTCATATGTACAATTTCGCTTAAAACGTGATATCCGTTACATATGCAAGTCAGGTAGATACCGGCATTTATAATGCGGCGCGGCCTCACCCGGCATGTTCGAACACTGGATTCACAGGCTATACGCAAAAGGCAACGGATTCCGCATTTCCCGGTATTCCCTGGGCGCAAACTGTCCTCGCTGTATTATTTATTATAGATTATACAAATCGTTTCCGATCGTTTTGTCGAACGCCGGAGGCTTGCAGGGGCGGCGCGCGGTTCGTATTATCCGGTAAGCTTACATGAGAAGCACGCGATTCGTACTGTGGGATAAGTCTGCGTGAGAAGCACGCATCTCGTATTTTCAGGTAAGGTTACCTGCAAGGCGTGCAATTCTTACTCTTAGGTAAGGTTATGTGCGAAGCGTAAAATTCTTATATTTAAGTAAGCTTATGCGGCGGGCGCAAAAATCGTACTATAAAGTAATCTTTATGGGGAAACTGCGGGCCGTACCGGCAGGGGAGGAACGACAGTATTTAAAATAAGCACGGAGAAATCAGCTCCCCACATAACGCACAAAACGGTACAATGGCGCGCGCTCCGATTGTCAAAGAGCGCGCGCCGGGTGAGGGGAGAAACAGCCGCACGCCGGAGAAAAAGTGCGGAGGAGCGCGGAGGGGGAATGAGGCCCTCGCCTGCGCGCGGCTGTGGTTTCAGAGGTGGGCGCGGGCGACGCGACGCGCCCGCGCCTGGAGATTGCGCGCTTTTGCCGGGGGTCGTTCCGGCAAAGCGGCTGAATCGGACGGCGGGGACACCCCCCGGCGACCGCGCCGTCCATGTATTGTGGAAACGCCCGCTTGCACGGGGGGGCTTGGCATGCGTGCAAAAGGGCGGACCCGGCAAAGGGCTTCTGGTGATTATAAAAACACAGCTTTATTTGAGAGATCGTATGTGCCATTAGTCGCACAAGACATTCTATCCCTGTTTCCAATAGAAGAATAATGATACAATACGTATATACAACAAATCCAGAGGGGATCAGAATGCAGAATTTTATTCCTAAGCAGTATACTCGTACTGCGACTACGATTAGACTTGAGTCTGCAAAACTTGACTTGATAGATAAAACTGCGCTAAAATATAACATAAGCAGGAATGAATTTTTAAACCAGTGTATTGATTTCGCCTTGCTGCATATGCGTGACATTTCACACCAGGAGTATTTTGCACCGCGCAGATGATCTGCGAGTACACAAACTAGTGCGTAGTCGGAAAGCGAATCTATATTCCGGGTATGGCGGCACATATTATATACGTGGAGGTATATAATATGTCGAAAGTTTTTATTCCGAAGCAATATAAAAAGGAACCTACAACTATTCGCCTGACCCCTGAAAAGCTCGAAAGAATAGACAAATATGCCGCTGTTTACAATGTCAGCAGAAGTGAATTCTTGAATCAGTGCATCGATTTTGCGTTGGACAATATTCAGGATATGCCGGCAGACCAGAAAAACAGCGCTGACTGACGGGCGGAAAATGCCTCCTGTTTTTCCGGCGCGCAGATTAGTCCGTGCGGAAAAGCGGGGATGGATAAACACGGAACAATCCGTATAAAGCTCGTTGTTTGCACAGAAAACGCTATTGATAACCAAGCGCAGCCGGCATGGGGAAATGCCGCGTATCAGAATCATAAAAACGATTTGACGCAGACGTCCCCGCAGGAATCTGTTATGTGCCCGGCTGCGGGAAAGAAGACGTTTTGGAGTACGTTCCGCCGGAAAAACAGGACTAGATGAAAAACAGAGGGAGTGGTGAACCGTGCCGATTTCTTATCAGCCTATGCGAGACTATATGAAGGAGCACAAAATATCCTACTACTTTCTGTTGTCAAAGGGGCTGCATTCCAACACCCTGCAGAGAATCCGGCAGGATTTGCCGATCACGACAAAATCCCTGGGCTACCTGTGCCGTATTATGCGCTGTCAGCCCGGCGACCTGCTCGAGTACATTGATTCCACGCTGGACGACATAAAGGGCTAAACTATCTGCCCGGCGTAAAATACTCCTGGTTCAGGCACGTCGCGCATATGCTCCAGGGCAAAATCAATGCACTGATTTATAAATTCATTCCTGCTTATGTTGTGCTTTGCCGCCATGCTGTTAATCAAATCAAGCTTATGTGACGAAAGCCTGATGGTGGTGGCGATATATTGATATTGTTTCGGAATAAATTCAGACATTTTTTGTATCACCTCTTGATTTATTTTACAATATGTGGTATTCTATGTATAGAGGCATAAATTGAATTTATAAAATTCATTTTTTGCATCATTCCAGCCAAGAATGCCGGTCTTCGCATTGGGGGGGTACGGGAAACCGTATTTATGCGAGGGCAGGCATTTTTTATTTTGCCCGGCAGTTTGCCGCGGCCTTTTTTTGCCGGCTGCCGGTTTGAGGCGGCCGCCGTTCTTTGCGGGCTTGCCGCCGCCCTCCTGATGTTTTTGCGGCGTCTTGCCGCGCCGGAGGCCCCTGTGCAGGGTTTGTAGTTCACCCTGCGCGTATTCATATTTTGAATTTATTTGTATTCTGAATGTGAATACGATCAATTCTGCGCACGGCGCAGACGAATCTGATTCGGGGATTAAACTTATTCTTTTACCGAATGCCGCACCAGACTACGGCCTTTGTTCTCTGTGCATAAGCGGCGCTCATCTCCCCGCGCCTTACAGGGCGTTACAGGCTGTTATGGCACAAAATGCCCGGAGGGGTTTTCCCCTCCGGGCATTATAATCCCGCGCAGCGCTGGCAGGGCGGTCCCCCGCCTGCGGGCGCTACTTCAAGATGCTGTCGATAAACTCGCGGATGCGCGGGTCCTTCGGCGCGTCAAAAATCTCGGCTTTCGTACCCTGGCCTATGATGCCCTCGTCCGTCATGAACAGAATCTTGTCCGCAGCCTCCTTGGCGAACCCCATTTCATGGGTGACGACGACCATCGTCATCCGCTTTTCGGAAAGCCGGCGCATCACGGCGAGCACTTCGGCGGTAAGCTGCGGGTCGAGCGACGAGGTCGGCTCGTCGAACAGCAGGACGTCGGGGTTCATCATCAGCGCGCGGGCGATGGCTACGCGCTGCGCCTGCCCGCCCGAAAGCTCGGACGGATACGCGCCCGCCTTTTCGGCAAGCCCGACTTCCGCAAGCGTCTGCATGGCGCGCTCTTTTGCCTCGGCCTTGTTCTCCCCCCGCACCGTAACGGGGGCCATGGTCAGATTGTCAAGCACGGACATGTGGGGAAACAGGTTGAACGACTGGAACACCATGCTCATTTTGGAGCAGACGTCCCGCGCCTCGCTGTCCTTTACGTACACGCCGCCGCGCATGAGCGCCCGGCCCTCGATGAGGATGTCGCCCCCGTCGGCCTTTTCCAGGTTGATCAGGCACCGGAGCATGGTGCTCTTGCCTGCGCCGGACGGGCCGATGACCGCGACGGTCTGGCCGGCCTCCACGCCGAAGCTGACATTGTCGAGCACCTTGAGCTCGCCGAAGCTCTTGGACAGGTTGTTCACTTCTATCATGTTCATAATCAGTACCTGTACTTTTTCTCTAGCCAGGAGAAGAACCTGGAGAGGATGAAATTCATCACAAGGTAGAACACCGCGGCGACGAGGTAGGCGGTCGCGTCGACCTCGCGGTTGACGGTGGCCTTTGCGAAATAGAGGATCTCCGTCACGCCGATGACGGTGATGAGCGCGGTGTCCTTGACAAGAGTGATGCACTCGTTGCTGATCGAGGGCAGCGTCACCCGCAGCATCTGCGGCAGCACGACCTTGCGCAGCGTCTGCCACCGGGACAGGCCGAGCACTTTCGCAGCCTCATACTGCCCCGGCTGGATGGACAGCAGCCCGCCGCGGAATATTTCGCAGAAATAGGCCGCGTAGTTGAGCACAAAGGCAACGCAGGCCGCCGTGTACCTGTCCATGGTCAGAAACTGGTTGAGACCCGGGATAAAGGCCAGCCCGTAATAGAAAAAATAGAGCTGCAGCAAAAGCGGCGTGCCGCGCATAATCCAGACATAGAAGCCGGATATGCTGCGCAGAACGCAGGATTTGCTCGTGCGCAGAAAAGTCATACCGAGCCCGAGCGGCAGGGAGAGCACTACCGTTATGGCAAACACGCCCAGGGTGTACTTCACGCCGGCAGCAAGCGAACCCGTGATGGTCGCTAAATAGGCCATGACATCCTCCAATTCGGAAAATACTGCCCGCGCAAGAGCCCGCGCGGGCAGTACGGCTCATTCCGTAATAAACGTTATTCGGCTTCGCTCACGCCGGTTTCCATCATATAGTAGCCGACGACTTCGTCGATCACCAGCGCGTCGATACGCCCGGTCTGCAGGTCCATAAACGCGGCGACGTTATCGGGGTATTCGGGAATTTCCTTCACCTGCTCGTGGATGGGGTCCGCCATCAGCGCATCGAGCGCGGTGGAGCCCTTCTGCAGGCCGACAACCTTGTCCTTCAGGTCGTCCTTGGTCTTGATATCGGAGTCCGCGGGGACGATGATAATCTGCTTGTTGGCAATGTACGCCTTGGGAATGAACATCGCCTCGAGGCGCTCGTCGTTGACGGACATGCCGTTCCAGATGCAGTCGATCGCGCCGGAGGAAAGCTCAAGCTCTTTGGAATCCCAGTCGATCGGCTGGAGCTTGAGTTCCACGCCCAGGCGGGAGCAGACCTCTGTGGCAAGGTCGATATCAAAGCCGACGATGTTGTTCTCATCGTCGCGGTAGCCCATCGGGGGGAAGCTGTCGTCCAGGCCCATTACGAGCTCGCCGGCCTCTTTCACCTTGTCCCAGCTACCGTCCGTCGCCTCGACTTCGGAATAGTACTCCGCGTCCTTGAGCGCCTTGTCCTCGCCGAACCACTTCTTGGAGATCTCGGCGAACTTGCCGTCCTCAATCATCTCGTCGAGCGTCTGCTGCACTTTCATGCCGAGCGCATAGTCCTCCTTGCGGAAGCCGATGCCGTATTCCTCGGCCGCCAGCGTATCCTCCAGCACCGTAAACTCCGTTGCGCCGCCCTTTTTCCCGCAGCCCGCAAAAACGGCGCAGAGCATCAGCGCGCACAGGAGCATGGAAAGTATTCTTTTGCCCTTCATAGTTTCACCTCAAAAATTTATTTGACAACAGTATATACTTTACTGCATTAAATTGCTAATGCGAAAGAGGATGGGTTTTGCAGGAATACGCGCAATTTGCTCTCCCGTTCGCTGTTTTTCGCCGTTTTTTGCAGATTTTCATATTTCGTCAAAACAGAGCGTGTCCGCGCCGCGTTTTTTTGCCCGCGCCGCCGCATAATCTCCGCGCGCGCCCGCATACTAAAACAGGAGGTGATTCACATGAGCCCAAAAGAACTGTCTTATATCGAAGATGCGCTGGGTCATGAGCAGCACATGCAGACAAAATGCAGCGACTATGCAAACCAATTCCAGGACGCCGAGCTGGCAAACTTCGTCCGCCAGCTTAGCAACAAGCACCAGCAGGCTATGGCGCAGCTGTTTCAGCTGGTAAAGTAAAGGAGTGACTGAAATGGATGACAAGAACCTCATGGAGGACGTACTGCTTACCGTCAAGGGCGCGTGCGACCTGTATCTGCACGGCACCATCGAATCGTCCACCGCGAACGTGCACAACACGTTCGACCAGCGGCTGAACGAAACGCTGCAGATGCAGAACGAGATTTACAACAAAATGTCCGAAAAGGGCTGGTATCCCATGGAGACCGCCCAGACGCAGCAGATCGACAAGGTCAAGCAGAAATACGCCGCGAGCGTCAACTGACGGACAAAACCGCAGAGAAAAGGCCCCCGCGGCCTGAAGGCGGCACGGCCGACGGCTGTGCCGCCTTTTTTTGCGTCCCTTTGCAAATTTTCGGCGGCGGGTGTGGATTTTTCGATTCAGAGCTGCTATAATGGGCAGTGCGGCGCATTCCTGGACGGACGCGCGGCAATCCAATGCGGGAGGGGCGAACGATGAACACGCCAGCACTCGAAACCGAACGCCTGGTACTCAGGAAATTTACAGAGGACGATATTCCGGCGCTGTTTGCCATTTACAGCGACAGGGAAGTCAATACATTCCTGCCGTGGTATCCGCTCCAATCCATGGAAGAGGCACGGGCGTTTTATGAGCAGCGCTATGCGGCGGAATACGCCCGGCCGAAAGGGTATCGGTACGCCGTCTGCCAAAAAAGCGACAACGTCCCCATCGGCTACGTCCATGTGAGCATGGACGACAACCACGACCTCGGCTACGGGCTCCGCAGGGAGTTCTGGCGCCGGGGCATGATAAGCGAGGCGGCAAAGGCCGCCGTGGAGCAGGTGAAACGGGACGGCCTGCCCTATATTACGGCGACGCACGACGTGAACAACCCCAGAAGCGGCCGTGTGATGCAGGCGCTCGGCATGCAGTACAAGTATTCCTACGAGGAGCTGTGGCAGCCGAAAAACTTTCCCGTTATATTCAGGATGTACCAGCTCAATTTTGACGGAAACGACGGGCGCGTATACACAAAGTACTGGGACATGTACGAAAACCATTTTATCGAGACAATATAACCGGACAGCAAATACCTCCCGCCTTTCCGGCGGGAGGTATTTGCTGTCCGTGCGTGCAGGCGGGGTTCGGCGCAGCAACTCCGCCGCCCCGCTATACATTTAATATTATACCATGGCCGCGCCCGCGCGCCGAAACTGTATAGTATTCCCCATTTTCCCCGTTTTTATACGCAATTTCGGCAGGGTTATGGGGAAAACATGAAAATTCGCGTTTTTTGCTTGACAAAACTTTCATTTTGGGTAATAATTTCTTACGTATGGAAACGCAACTGAAAGTTAGGAGAGTACAAAATGAAAAAATTTCTGTCTATTCTTTGTGTCGCGGTCATAATCTGCGGCCTGGGCTGCGGCCTTTCCGGCTGCAAGCAGGAAAAGGGCGAGTTCCGCGTCGGCCTTGAATGCGCCTACGCCCCCTTCAACTGGACGCAGCAGGACGACAGCAACGGCGCCGTGCCCATCGAGGGCGGCGGCTATGCCGGCGGCTACGACGTGGAGATCGCCAAGATCATCGCCGAGGGCCTCGGCAAAGACCTCGTCATCGTCAAGACGGCGTGGGAAGGCCTGCCGCAGGCGCTGCAGTCCGGCACCATCGACGCGATCATCGCGGGCATGTCCCCGACGGCCGAGCGCAAGGAGACGATCGACTTTACCGAAAACTACTATAAGTCCGACCTGGTCATGGTCGTCAAAAAGGGCGGCGCGTATGAGAACGCCACCAGCATCCAGGACTTCAAGGGCGCGAAGATCACGGCCCAGCTCGGCACGTTCCACTACACCGTCATCGAGCAGATCGAGGGCGTGGACCAGCAGACCGCCATGGATGATTTCACCGCCATGCGCGTCGCGCTTGAATCCGGCATTATCGACGGCTACGTGTCCGAACGGCCCGAGGGTATTTCCGCCACCTCCGCCAACGCCAACTTCGCCATGGTCGAGTTTGAGGACGGCTTTGTCGCTTCGGACGACGACGTCGCCATCGCGGCGGGCATCAAGAAGGGCAACGACGACCTGCGCGAGCAGATCAACGAAATCCTCGCCGGCATTTCCGATGAGAAACGCGTGGAACTGATGGACGCGGCCATCCGCAACCAGCCCTCCGAACAGAACTGACCTGAAAACACATTGCCGCTTTGTCATGTATGTGGCAAAGCGGCATTTCCGTTTCCGCCTACCGCGCCATCCCAACAAGAAAGGAATCCGCCTATGTTACCACTCTATGCCGCGAACGCGAACAGCAGCTTTTTCCAGTGGGTCTGGTCGCTCGTCACCACCTACTGGCCCATGTTCCTCAAGGGCGCGGGCGTCACGCTGCTGATCGCCATCACAGCCACCATAACCGGCTCGGTCATCGGGCTGCTCATCGGCGTTGTGCGCACCATTCCCATCACGCCGAAAAGCTCGCGGTTCAAGCGGGTCGTGATGAAAATCGTCAACTTTATCCTCACCGCCTACATTGAGGTGTTCCGCGGCACGCCGATGATCGTGCAGGCCATGGTCATCTTTTACGGCGCGGCCATGGGCGGCGTATATCTGCCTACCCTGCTCGCCGGGTACCTGATCGTATCCGTCAACACCGGCGCGTATATGGCGGAGATCGTGCGCGGCGGCATTCTGTCGATCGACAAGGGCCAGTTCGAGGCCGCGCACTCCATCGGCATGAGCCACACCAAAACCATGCGCAGCATCATCCTGCCCCAGGTCATCCGCAATATCCTGCCCGCCACGGGCAACGAGTTTGTCATCAACATCAAGGACACGTCGGTGCTCAACGTCATTTCCGTGTCCGAGCTGTTTTTCCAGAGCAAGACGATCGCCGCGAACAACTACCGGTATTTCGAGGTGTTCTTCGTCACCTGCGTGCTCTATTTTGTTATGACCTTTACCATAACCCGGATCCTGCGCCTGATCGAGCGCCGGCTCGACGGCAAGGACACCTATACCATCCACGGCTCGCAGACCGTGCCTGAGGGGGAAATTAAGGTGGTGAAGAAAAATGACTGACAATGTGATCGAGGTCATCCACCTGCAGAAAAGCTTCGGCGAAAACGTCGTTTTGCGCGATATCAACTTCAGCGTCAAAAAGGGCGAGGTCGTCTGCATCATCGGCGCGAGCGGGTCGGGTAAATCCACCATGCTCCGCTGCATCAACCTTCTGGAGGACGCTTCGGGCGGCACGATCCTGTACCACGGGGAGGACATCACCGGCAGCGGCATGACAAGCGCCGAATACCGCACAAAGCTCGGCATGGTGTTCCAGCAGTTCAATCTGTTCAACAACCTCAACGTCCTGCAAAACTGCACCATAGGCCCGGTCAAGGTGCTCGGCCGCGGCAGGGAGCAGGCGCGCGCCACCGCCATGAAATACCTGGAAACCGTCGGCATGTCGCAGTATATAGACGCCCGCCCGGCCCAGCTCTCCGGCGGCCAGAAGCAGCGCGTAGCCATCGCCCGCGCCCTGTCCATGGAGCCGGAAGCGCTGCTGTTCGACGAGCCGACAAGCGCGCTCGACCCGGAGATGGTCGGCGAAGTGCTCGCCGTCATGCGGGAATTGGCAAAGAGCGGGCTGACCATGCTCATCGTCACCCATGAGATGGCGTTCGCCAGGGACGTGGCGGACCGCGTCGTGTTTATGGACGACGGCGTCATCGTCGAGCAGGGCCCCCCGGCCGAGATTTTTACAAACCCGAAACACGAGCGCACGCGCGCTTTCCTCAAGCGTACCCTGCGCGAAAACTGAAAACAGACCTCACGCCGCCGGCCTTTGGGCCGGCGGCTTTTTCGTATGCCCGCGCCCGCCCCCCTGTTCCGCCCGCTTCTCTCCAGCCGCCTCCGCCGGCAGGCCCGCGCTCCTGCGCGCCCGGCCGCGTTCTGTCCCTCCAACCGCATGCGCTCATGCGCCCTGCGTGCCGCGGCGCGTCAAACACCCGTCCCAGGATGCTCCCGCCCGATTCTCCCCGCAGCCATGTACGCCCGGCCGCGCCCTGCATATGTTTCCGCCCGCGCCTCCCCTTTTGTACTTGCCCGCGCCTGTTTTCCGCTCCCCGCGGACGCGGCGGATAACAGGGCCCCCCTTTCCGTCTCGGCACCGCCGCCCTGAACGCGCCGGCGCCGCGGCACACATTCAACATGCGCCCGCGCCCTTTTTTCTGCTTGCCCATTCTTCGCCCAGCGCGCCCCGCTCCCCCCGTTTCTGCCTGCCCGCGCCGCGTGCTCCCCGGCTCCCCGCGCCCGCCCCGCCGAAACACCAGTACAATTTCGCCATTTTCTTTGTGCAAGAGGACTCATTTGCCCCGGTTTTTTGCCCCCCATTCCATCAAAAGAGATAAAATTGGAAATATTGAAAATAATCATCGACATTTCACAAGATTCGTGCTACAATGGACTCAATTCAAAGCGGTATTCCCCTGAGGGACTACACTCGTTTTTCCCGTTTGCTTTTGGCAAAGACATTTGAATGATCCCCGATCGCAGCAACATCGTGCCGGGGCGGGCTCCATTTTACGGAATCAATCGTGCTGCGTTTCGGGGGGGACGTTGGCGCTTTTGACAGCAGGCAGGGCTTCATGCCCCGCCTGCTTTTTTGCGGTATTCTGCGCGGCGCGCGGACGGCGCGAAAAAATGGAGGGGACGCATATGCGTCCCCTCCTGTCCTGTATGTCTACCGCCGGACCGCAGTCTCCGCTTCCAGCGCGCCCTGCGCCGCTTCGGCGGGCGCGGGCTTTTTCCTGCGCACCAGCAGCCACTCGACGCGGCGGCCCTGCATTTCAGTGATGCGGATCTCCAGCCCCTCGTATTCAAAGCTGTCGCCCTGGCGCGGATTGCCGCCCAGCATCTCGATCGCCCAGCCGCCGACGGTGGCGTTGTCGTCGTCGAAATCGCGGTCGTCAATATCCAGCTCCTCGAAAAAGTCATAGATGCGCATATCGCCGTCCACCTCGTACACGCCGTCCGAGATCTCGGCGAACTCGTCCACAATCTCGTCCGACTCGTCCCAGATGTCGCCGACAAGCTGTTCGAGCACATCCTCCATCGTCAGCACCCCCATGGTGCCGCCGTATTCGTCGGAGACGATCACCATATGGCACCCCTGCCCTTTCATGGCGGACAGCACCTGCGGCAGCGGGGTGGTCTTGTGCACATAGCACACCGGCATGAGCAGGCTGCGCAGATCGGGCGCTTCGTCGTCCAGCAGCGCCTTGAAAAAGTGGTTGAGGTGCAGAATGCCGATGATGTTGTCCACCGTATCCTCATACACGGGCAGCCGCGAATAGGGCGACGCAGACGCGGTTTCGATCACGTCCTGCAGACTGTCCTCGATGTCGATGGCGAGCATATCCACGCGCGGCGTGATGATCTCATATGCGAGCACGTCGTCAAAATCGAGCGCGCTCTGGAGCAGTGCGCTCTGTTCCTCGTCGATCAGCCCCTCGTCCTCTACCGTCTCGATGATGTTTTCCAGGTCGTCCTCCGTAACGGTCGGCCCCTCGGGGACTTTTTCTTTCCACAGCCGTGAAATGAGCCGGACCAGGCCGTTTACCAGCCAGACCACCGGCTTTGCAACCCACATGCAGGCGCGCAGGGGCGCGGCGGTCAGGACGCAGACGCGGTGCGCGTTGCTGTTCGCCGCCAGCTTGGGCGCGATCTCGCCGAAGATGAGCAGCAGCACCGTCATGGCCGCGGTGGCGACCCATGCATAGCCGCTGCCGAGCAGCGCGACGACGATCACCGTCGCGATCGACGAAGCGGCGGTATTCACAAGGTTGTTCCCGATCAGCAGGGTGGTGAGCGCCTCGTCGTATTTTTCATAAATCCAGTACGCCAGCTTCTGCAGGCGGCCCGCGCCCTCTTTTTCAGCGGTATTCTTCAGCCGCAGGCTGTTGACGGAGGAATAGGCCATCTCCGTGCCGGAGAAAAAGGCGGAAAGCAGGATCAGGCCCGCAATGGCGAGTAGCTGCCACAGGTTAACTGGTTGCATACGCCGCGCCTCCCCGTTCCAAATCGTCCTCGTCGTAGATTTCGCCGACAAGCTCTTCGAGAATGTCCTCCACGGTCACAATGCCCAGCAGCTCGCCCGCATCCCCGCGCACGAGCGCGGCGTGCGTCTTATGCGCGCTCATGTCGGGCAGCAGATCGTCGATGGGCGTGGCGGCGCTTACAAAATGCACCGGGTCCAGCACGTCGGCAACCCGGACGTCGCCGCCGGTCTGGTAGTATTTCTTGAGGAACCTGCGTATCTGCAGCATCCCCGCCGCGCCGCCGTTGCCGTCGGTAACGGGCAGGCGCGAATGCGTGCAGGACTTGATTACGGCCAGAATCTGCGCCGGGTCCATCATTGTATCGACACGCAAAACGTCCGCCCAGGGCGTCATCACGTCCCGCGCGGCGGTGTAAGAGAACTCCAGGGCGGACTGCACCAGCTCGCCCTTTTCCTCGTCGAGCGCGCCCTCTTCCACAATCGTTTCAATAATATCGATCAGTTCGTCCTCCGTGACCGTCGGCTCCTCCTTCTGCCGGCGCAGCGGCTTTGTGAGGAAATTGCCGACCGCGGCGAACACAAACGTAACAGGCCGCAGCAGCTTCATCAAAAACAGGGTGAAGCCCGAAATCGCCATCGCAAAGCCCTCGTTGAAGGTCTTGGCAAAGGTCTTGGGCAGGATCTCGCCCAGAATAAAAATCACCGCCGTTGTGATGAAGGTGGAATATCCGACCGCGCCCACGCCCCACAGTTGCGTCACCATCACGGTCGAAACCGTCGCGCAGCCGATATTCATGATGTTGTTGCCCACGAGCAGCGTCGCGAGCGCCCTGTCAAAACTGTCGAGGATCACGAGCACGCGCTTTGCGCGGCGGTCGCCGCCGTCAGCCAGCGTCGTCATCCGGATTTTGCTGACAGAGGAATACGAAATCTCCGCCCCGGAGAAAAAGGCGCTTCCGATGAGAAAGGCCAGTATCCAGAGCAGGTATCGCAGGGGACTGCCATCGTCCATGTTGGGAAACCATCTCCTTTTCCATGTACATTTATTTTTGACGATATACAGTCATTATATCGGCCCGGCCGAAATTTTGCAACCGCGTCCGCGGCCCACCCGGCCCAAAATCCCGCCGAATCGCGCCCTGAACCGCACCTGCCGCGGCGGCGCGCGTTCTTTCGCGCGCAGGCGGGGCCGCGCGTGCCTGCGCTGGTTTTTCGGTGGTTTTGCCGGCCCTCCCCCGTCCTGTTTTTCGCATATCTGCGCCGCGGCCGGCGCGCAGGCAGACAACGCCCGTGCGGCGCATGAACTCCGTCTGCGGCAATGGGAAAAGCACAGCCCCCGCGGCCGCCGCACGGGTATGGACGCTGGAATAAGTTCACACCTCCTGCGGCATCGTCCGCAGGGAGCCGTCCGGCGGCGGCGCTTCCCGAGCGCAGGCCCCGGCGCGCCCGCAGGAATATCGGCGCGCCCGCCGTACGTCTGCGCCGCGCGGCAATCCCGGCAGGGTACGGACGCGGGCCATATCCGCACGCCTGCACGCCGCCGGAGGCTGCGGCGCTGCGGCGCGCCGGACGCTTGAATATACACACAGTAATACAAGCGGCATTTTATACGCACCCCGCCCTGCTGCACAGGCCCGCAGCTCCGGCAGTGCGCCCCCTGTCAAGCATGCGCTGCGGGCATATCCCGTCCACCCGGCGCGCAGGCGGCTGTTTTTTCCGCGCGGTGAAGCTGCAAATACAAAGCCGCCGGCGGGTTTACCGCCAGCGGCTGCTTTTTCGTTATATCTGTTCGCCTGTATCCCGTATTGTGAACACGCCGTCATAGTCGCATCCCAAAGCATCGGCAATCTGGTGCAGTTCTCTTTCGGAGAAATTGTCCCGTCTTAGCTTGTTGCTGATATTGCTGCCGGATACGCCGAGTTTTGCGGAAAGCTCTTTAATCGACATGCCTTTTAATACGAGGATGATCCTGATTTTCTGCGCCATTCCCATAGTCCGTTCTCCTCTATCACGAATAAGTTAATTATACACTTAAAAGTTAATATTTCCAAACACCCGAATCCGCATAATTCCCTTGTAGTATTGACAAATGAAACTGCATAATATATAATTTGATAAATAAGTGAATTTAATTATGAATAACTTTTTAAAAATCGATTTTGTTAAATTTTTGCTAATAAAAGTTCTGTGAAAACAAAGCGAACGGCACACGGGAGAGGAAGCGGCTATGAAAGCATACCATTTCGGCGACCGTCTCAAATATTTCCGGAAAACGGCGGGGCTGACGCAGGCCGCCCTTGCGGAAAAGGTCGGCATCAGCACGCACCATGTCACGCAGATAGAACGCGGGCTGACCCTTCCCGGCCTGAACACATTTATCAAGCTGTGCAAGGCGCTGGACGCGCCGGCCGATAGTTTCCTTATGGACGACGACGTGTGGATGGCGCAAAACGCCTGTATTCTCCAGGGCCTGAAAGTCCGCGACCTGCTGCGGGGGGACAATGTCCGCGGATTTGAAATACTCCATCTGTTTTACCGGATGCTCACGGAATCGACTGACGCGCCTCAGACCTGACGTACCGGCGCCGCTCTTTGCACCGCCGGCGCGCAGAAACGCGCGCGTGAAAAGGCCTTGCGGACAAACTGTCCGCAAGGCCTTGTTGTTTTAAGTTTTTTGCGCCTTTTGCGTCACAGGGCCGGGGCTCGCAGCGCATGCCGCCATCGGCGCGCCCCGCCGCCGGGGCGGCGGGATAAAGCCGCGGTCTCCCCGCGCGCCGTCAGGCCCGCTTGGTCGGCCGCCCCTTGGGCTTCAGCTTCTGAAAGCAGAATGGGAATACCGCAATGATCCACAGCACGACCAGAAAGTACCGCGCGCTGTCCGCCGGCAGGCTCTCGCCCAGTACAAATTTCAGGCCCGACTTCAGCAGAAGCGCCACGCCAAACCCCACCGCCAGTTTGCAGATCTGCCACAGCGCGCCGCCCTCTTTGGGGTCGAAACGGATGCAGGTGCGCTCCAGATAGTACCCGACGGCAAACCCCAGCCCCGCGCCGGCGGCCTTGCAGCAGTCCGCCGCATTCGCAGCGTCCACTACGCCGTTGTGGTAGAGCGTAAAGACGTAGACGAGCACGGCGGCCGACAGGCCGAACAGCACGCAGGAAACGAGCAGCGTGTGCTCCTGTATATAATTCTTCCGAAACAGCAGGTGCACAAGGAATATGGAAAGCAGCGCAACCCCGGCCGCGCCCAGCACGTCGAGCGGCGTGTGCACGCCGAGGTACAGGCGCGAAACGCCTACGCCGCAGGCGAGCAGAAACCACAGCGCGCCCTGCCACTTCCGGGTGCAGGACAGGCCGAGCGTCCCGTACAGGGCGAACGCGCCCTGGGTGTGCCCGCTTGGGAAGGAGTAGCCCGTCGCGGTTTTCATGGCGCGCTCGACCGCCTCAAACTGCGGATCGGCAATCCAGGGCCGGTCTATCCGGAACGTGACTTTCGCGCCCTGTACCAGCAGGCCGGAAAGGAAAAACCCGAAGCTCACCCTGTAGGCGAGCTCCTTGTCAAAGCACCAGTAGAGCAGGCACAGCACGATGATGACGACAAGCTCCTCGCCGAACAGCGTGAAGCATTGGAATAGCGCCGACAAAAACGGCGTGCGCACCGAAGCGAAATATTCAAGCAGCTCCAAACCCGTCACCTCCATGGTTGTGTATTCTATGGTACCACATTTTTTCAAATTACTCAAGCGTTCATCAATTTTCAGCCGCCCGGCCGGGACGCGCCGGTCTGCCCCGGCGCTGGCATACGCCCGCCGCCGCGCCGAAACGACGGCCGGCGCGCAGCAAAGCATGAATCTGGCCGGCACGCGCAGCCGCTGAACCGCCGCGCAAAGCCGCAGGAACAGCAGATGCGCCGCCCCCGCTGCGCCCGGCGCAGGTTCCGGCTCTCCGCTCGCACCGTTCCCGTATACGCCCGGCCGCGCGCCTGTATCCGGTTCCCGCGCACCCTGTGTCCGGTCGGTCAGCCGTTCGCCGCGCACCCGGCCCCGCGCGGGCATGGCCCGTCTCACGGCGGCGGGCCTTGCGGCCCCGGCTGTGCGTTCTGCCCCCCGCGCCCAGCCCGCGGCCTGTTTTCCGGCAATCGGCCCGCGGCCTGTTTTCCGGTGCGGCGGCGGCTCTTCCCGCCGCCGCGCTCTTGTACAGGCGCGCCCGCCGCAGGCTCCGCTGTTTTATCCTGCGCCCGGAATGCAGGAGGAGCATGGTGCTTCCCCAAACAGTTTTGCGTATCATGCGCGGAATATACAAAACAGGAGCGGCGGCCGCCGCTCCTGTTTTGAGGGGGGTATCATGAAATCAGGCAGATCTCTTATCTATGCTCTGCAATGAAGAACAGCGCGAGCGTTCCCGGGCCGGAGTGCGCTCCGATCACCGGGCCGACATAGTTGATGTGAATCTCTTTGCAGCCGATTTCGCTGCGGATCATATCCGCCAGCAGCACGGCGTCGTCATAGCAGCCGCCGTGGCTGATGAACACAACCTGCTCTTTCGGGTTGACCGCGGTTTCCTTCATATGTTCGCACAGCGCCTTGATCGCGTTGCCGCGCCCGCGCGCCTTGGAAACGTTTTCGAGCTTGCCCTCGTCGCTCGCGTGCATCACGGGCTTGATGTGCAGCATGCTCCCGAGCAGGGCGACGGT
>CAJLRT010000001.1 GCA_905209135.1 uncultured Eubacteriales bacterium | reverse complement strand
CTGTCGCACAGCGCGATGCTGAAGCGCAGATTGTCCTGCCAGTGGTCGTTGGGTTCGCCCACGCCGACGACGGCCATGACCTGCGCCACCTGCATGCCGTCCACTTCCGCCACCGGCCGGTACTTAAGCCCCGCCTGCGTAACCATGGAGTCCCTATGTAGATCGATCACCACCTTGATGGTCGGGTATTCTTCCAGGTACTGCTCGATCGACTTGCGGGAATTGGTATAAGCGTCGTTATAGGATTCGTCGTGCAGCTTGTCGCAGTGGATCGACTCCACCCCGAGCGCGCTGAGCGTCTGCTGCAGCACCTCCCCCACCGCCACGACATTGCGGCTGACGTCCTTTGTGTTCATGGACTGGTTTGTATAGTATACGTCGCCCGTGGTGTTGTAGGCTTCGCTGCCATGGGTATGGTATATCAATACCTGCGGCCCTTCCCCGGCCGGCTGCAGGCCAAGGTTCAGCTTTTCTCTCATCAGGCTGTCCGGGTCATATGTCTGTTCGCTCTGGTTGCGCATGAACACGTCCGACCAGCGTTCGTCGCCCGATGAGTCGCCCGGGTGCAGGTTGATCGCCTGCACTTCCCGCGCGTACTGTTCGAGCGCTTCGTCCACGGGGCCGAACGTCTCGTCTGCCGCAAGGCTCTCCAGAATCTCCGCGTAGTCGGCGGGCGGCTGCTCCTCCTGCGGCGTTTCCGGCTCGCCCTCATAAAAATATTCCGTGAATCCGGAACTCAAAAATCTGCTGTAACTGCCGTACTCGCCCGAAAAGGACGGCATGGCCAGCGCTACCATCAGCTTGGGGCTCAGAATGCTGTCGCTTGCATATACGCCCGGCATGGACATCCCGATCAGGGTGGACGTGCTCCACGCGCCGGTCAGCACGTTGCCGGCCGCCGCCAGGCCCATGACGATAAACCCCAGCGCAAATGTTGCGGAAAATACGTTCTTGATTCTTAACTTTCCTCTGCGTTTCATAACCGGCTCCCAAATACTTCTGAGATGAAATGTATCATCCCTATCTGTATGCGGGGCGGCGCAGGATTATGACAGGAAGCTGGCCATATCCTCCAGCGTGAGGCTGGGGTGCATGGCGCGGTTGATGGAATAGCCGAGCAGGCGCGCCGCTTTCTGGATGATGGAATCGACGTGCTTTGGCGTGACGACCAGATTCATCTCATACGGCGACAGGCTCTGCCGGATCAGCTCGTAGCGGGCCTGTTCCTCGTCGCTCCGGTCCGCGCGCGGATCCTGCGCGCCGCGCCGGTTCTCGGTCTGCTCGACCACGTCGCAGGCGAGCGTCGCCGCGTCGATGACCGTCGGCATGCCCACGGCGATGACCGGGACCCCGATCGTCTGCGCAGAGATCTCGCTGCGGCTGTTGTTCAGGCCGCTGCCCGGCGTGATGCCCGTGTCGGACAACTGCACCGTTGCGGCCAGGCGCGCCATCTTGCGCGACATGAGCGCGTCGATGGCGATGACGGCGGTCGGCTGGATTTTGCCGACGACGCCCTTGATGATCTCCGCGCTCTCCACGCCGGTCTGGCCCAGCACGCCGGGCGAAATGGCGGCGACTTCGCCGAGCTGGAACTCCCGGTAAAGATCCAGCATATTTTCCTTGATATGCCGCGTGACCACCACGTTGGACACGGCCATGGGCCCCAGCGCGTCCGGTGTGACAGACGTGTTGCCCAGGCCCACGATCAGCAGCGTTGCGTCCGCGCCGTCGGGCAATAGGGCGCGGATTTCAGCCGCGATCGCGTCGATCATCCGCAGCAGGGTTTCGCCGTCCGCCTCGAGGATGCCGGGGCAGAACACCGTGCTGTAACGGCCCGTTTTCCGGCCGATCCGCTGCGCGGCCTGTTCGGTTTTGACCGTGATGCGGTTGACGTCTACGCCGCCGGCCCGGACGTCCTCCGAGACGATGCCGTCGATCACGCCCTGTTCGGCCGCGGCCTCCATGGTCTCATATACAAGGTCCGTTCTTATACTGATCAAATCGATCACCTCACAGGTATTTTTGACACGCAGGGATTTTTTATTCATTTTACGAAAAATACTTGACATTTGAAGGTATATGAGGGTATAATAAAGAGCACTGGATTGATGTAAAAGGAGGTGTAAGGTTTGCCAAATATCAAATCGGCTAAAAAGAGAGTGGTCACGTCCGCCAAGAGGGCTGAACGCAACAAGGCGGTCAAAAGCGAACTGAAAACCACAATCAAAAAATTCGATGCTGCGATTGCCGAAAACGACAAGGCCGTTGTCGATACGGCGTTCCGCGAGGCCGTGAAAATGGTCGACCAGGCCGCCGCGAAGGGCGTTATCAAAAAGAACACCGCTTCGAGAAAGAAATCCCAGCTCGCGATCAAGGTCAACAAGGCCAGCGCGTAACATACCCCGTATACAATCTGAGTCCGGCTCGCGCCGGGCTTTGTTGTTTTGCCCGGATTTTACAGGCGGGAGACAGACCCCGGAGGAAGCGGGCCGCGCAGGGCAAGGCTACGGAAGCCGCCGCGGCGCACAGCCTGTGGCGGCCGCAGGGCCGCCTGAAAAAGAGGCCGGCACGGCAGGCCGGCGCGGCGGCGAATGGAGGAGGATGTTTTGCGCGCCGTGTTTGCCCGCCGGGGCCGGCGCGGGACGCGCTCGGCGTTTACGCGAGGGGACGACGGAGGCCGGCCCGCTTGCAGGACGGGCCAAAAAGCATATGGAAAATAAAAGGAGGGCCGGTACGTTTATGTACCGGCCCTCCCGCTGTATACTGGCGCTCAGCGGCCAATGAATTCCTTTGCAAACGCGCCCAGCCGCTGCAGGCCGGCGCGCAGCGCATCGTCCGCAGGCGTGGAGAAGTTCATGCGGAACGACTGGGACCGCCCGTCCTCCTCCGGCAAAAAGGCGCTGCCGGGCACGACGGCTACCTTGTGGTCCCGCACCGCACGCGTACAGAATTCCGGCATATCCACGCCGTCGGGCAGGGTGCCCCACACGAACAGGCCGCCTTCAAAGTCCTGATATGTAATTCCGGCCGGGCAGAGGTGCTGTTCGACAAGCTCCACCATCAGCGCCGCCTTTTTGCGGTAGAGACTGCGGAGGAAGTCGAGGTGCGCCTCAAAATCGTACTCGGTCATATAGGCATGGCAGATCATCTGGGCAAGGATATTGGTGTGCACGTCCTCCCCCTGCTTGGCGACCACCATTTTCCGCAGGACGGGGTCAGGACAGACAGTGTAGCCCACGCGCAGGCCCGGCGAGATAACTTTGGAAAAGCTCCCCACGTAGATGACGCGCCCGTCCTCGTCGAGGGTCTTGATGCCGGGCACGTCCTCGCCGCGGTAGCGCAGGTCGCCGTAGGGATTGTCCTCTATAATGAGGATATCGTACTTCCGGGCAAGGTCATAGACGGCGCGGCGCTTTGCGGCCGACATGGTCGCGCCCGTCGGGTTCTGGAAGTTGGGGATGGTGTACAGCGCGCGCACGTTTTCCACGCTTTTCAGCTTCTGCTCGAGCGCGTCCACATCCAGCCCGTCGCGCTGCATGGGCACGCCGACAAGGCGCGCGCCGAGGGAGCGGAAGCAGTTGAGGGAACCGACAAAGCTAGGATCCTCGCACAGGATCACGTCGCCCGGATTGCAGAGCACCTTTGCGGCAAGCTCCATGACCTGCTGCGCGCCCGTGGTGATCAGCACTTCGTCAAAGTCGCGGCCGACGCCGTACTTCTCCCGCATATACGTTTTCAAATGCGCGCGCAGGGCGGGATAGCCCTCCGTCAGGCTGTACTGCAGCGCGTCGATAGGCCGGTTGGTCAGGATATCGGCGCAGATGCGGGCGATCTCCTTGCTGGGAAACGCGTCCGGCGCGGGGTTGCCCGCCGAGAGGGATACGACGGCGGGGTCCGCCGCGTACTTGAAGATTTCACGGATCGCAGAGGGTTTTAAATTTCTGATTTTGTCTGAAAAAAAGTATTCCAATTCCTATTCCTCCTCTTTCGCTTTGGCGAGATAGGCTATCGCCTTTTTATATCCTTCAAAGCCCATGCCGATATAGCGCTGCTCGCAGGCCAGGCCGGCATAGGAGATATTTCTGAATTCTTCCCGCTGCGACACGTCGGTCAAATGCACCTCCACCGCGGGGATGGCGACCGCCTTGAGCGCGTCGAGAATGGCGACGCTCGTGTGCGTATAGGCCGCGGGATTGATGACGATTCCGTCAAACATCCGGTATGCGGCCTGGATTCTGTCCACAATCGCGCCCTCGTGGTTGGACTGGAAGCACTCGGTCTGCACGCCGTACTCCCGGCCCGCCGCCTCGATATACGCCAGAAGCTCGGCATAGGTCTGCGCGCCGTACATGCCGGGCTCGCGTATGCCCAGCATGTTGATGTTCGGCCCGTTAATCACCAGTATTTTCACAGAAATCCCCCTCTATTTCCGCCGCGCAGGCCGCGGCGGAACGCGTATTGCGCACTTCCCTGTCGCACAGAGCCCGGTAGACAGGCAGGCGCGCGGCGTACATGTTCTCCAGTGCCTGCGCGCCCGACGACAGCGGACGGCCCTCGCGCGCAAGCGCGGCAAGGTCCCGCTCGATATAGTAAATACGCCCGTTCTGGCGCAGGCTGGCACGGTTTTCCGCCGAGAGGGGCGCGCCGCCCCCGGTTGCGATGACGACGCCGCTTTGCCGGCCCGCCTGCGCCACCGCCTGCGCTTCCAGGCGCCGGAAGGCGGACTCGCCGTCCCTGGCAAAAATATCCGCTATCGGCCTGCCGGCGGCGCGCTCCACCTCTTCGTCGGTGTCGATGAGCCGGCGGCCCAGCGCATCTGCAAGGGCGCGGCCGACAGAGGTTTTGCCGCAGCCCGGCATCCCGATCAGGACCAGGTTGGTAACATCGCGGCAGAGATCCCGGTACACCCGCTCCACAAGCGCCGCGCCGACGGCGGCGCCGGTGAACCGCTGCGCGGCCTGCGCAGCCTGCGCGACGAGCATGTACAGCCCGTTTGCACAGGGAACGCCCAGGTCGAGCGCGGACAGCACAAGCGCGGTGCGCAGGGGGTTGTAGACCACGTCCATTACGCCGCGCAGGCCGGGGAATGCGGAGGGGTCGGCCGGGCTTGCCCCCGTATCCGGATACATGCCGACGGGCGTGGTATTGACGATCAGCTCCGCGTCGGCGTGCCGCGCCAGGTCCCCGTAGCGGACCGGTCCGCGCCGGGAGACGGTGACGACCGCGCGCGCGCCCATATCCGCAAGCGCGGCGCGGGCCGTGGCCGACGTGCCGCCCGAGCCGAGCACGAGCGCTTTGCGGCCTGCGGCCGGGAGCCCCGCCCGCTCCATGGCGGCGCGCAGGCCGAAATAGTCGGTGTTGTAGCCTGTCAGGCTGCCGTCCCGCTCGCGGACGACGGTGTTGACGCCGCCGATGCGCGCGGCGACGGGGTCGAGCCGGTCGCACATGGACGCGGCCAGCCGCTTATAGGGAATGGTTACGTTTACGCCCCTGAATGCGCGGCGGCGGAAAAACGCCTGCGCCTGCGCTTCGTCCAGCTCCAAAAGCGCATAATCATCGCACCACATGGATTCGTGAATGCGCCGGGAAAAGCTGTGGCCCAGCTTCGCCCCGATCAGTCCGTACTCCATCGGCCCGACCTCAGCACTCGGAGTACGCGCCCAGGAACACGAACGGCTCCGGGTCCGCGTCCAGCTCGGCGAGCAGATTTAAAACCGCGCTGTCGTAGACCGAGGCTTCCAGGTCGATATAGAACATGAACTCAAAGTCGCGCCCGGGAATGGGCCGGCTTTCGATTTTTACCAGGTTCAGGCCGAGCGCGGCGAACTTGGAGATGGTGCGGTACAGGGAGCCGGGCCGGTGCGATATATTGAACATAAGGCTGATCCGGTCCGCTCCGGGGTAGATTTCCAGGTCCCTGGAAATGCAGATGAACCGCGTGAAGTTGTGCTCGCTGTTCTGCACGCTGTCGGACACGATATGCATGCCGTACAGCTCGGCGCAGCCGCCCGAGCAGATGGCGGCCACGTCGTCCCGGCCGGAGGCGGACACGAGCTTTGCGGCGATGGCCGTATTCTCGCAGATATGCACTTTCACATTCGGCAGGCTCTCCAGAAACTCGCTGCACTGGCCGATGGCCTGTTCGTGCGAGTAGATTTCCCGGATGTTTTCCAAAGGCACGGCGCGCCGTGCGGCGAGGCAGTGGTGGATTTGCAGCTTGATACTTTTTATTATATAAAATTTATGGCGTTTCATCAAGTCATAAACTTCATTTACCGAGCCGTAGGTGCTGTTTTCTATGGGGAGGATTCCGTAGCGGCACAGTTTTTTGTCCACAGCCTGGATGACGCTGCGGAACGTGCCCATATACAGAATGCTCGGCTGGCTGAAGAGCTTGTCGCAGGCGACCTGGGAATATGCCCCCTCCGTGCCCTGGCAGGCGACGGTTGCGCGGGCGGGAAAGGTCTTCGGCGTGGCGGCGAGCGACGCCTCGATTTCCTCCGGCAGGCGCGACGGGTAGAGCATGCGGCGGCTCTGATAGGAGCGGCTGAGGTCGAACAGCGTATTGTACAGCACGCGCGTATAGCCCGCCATCTCCTCCGACTGGCCGTGGGTGACGCGGTCGATGATCGCGCGTTCCCGGCTGCGGTCCAGCACGGGCATATCGTGCTCGCTCTTATAGCGGGCGATGTCCGCAGAGGTCTCCATGCGCCGCTCAAACAGCGCTTTCAGCTCGTCGTCCGTCCGGTTGATATTTGCGCGGAGTTCGTTTATATCCATGGTTATCTCTCTCCCTCTTCCAGAAGTAAATCCATCATCACAAGCGCGGCCGCCGCCTCTACGACGGGGACGGCGCGCGGAACTATGCAGGGGTCGTGCCGGCCCTGCACCGCAAGGCGGGCGGGCTCCAGCGTGTCCAGCCGCACGGACTGCTGCGGCCGGGCGATGGACGGCGTGGGCTTGAACGCGGCCCGGAGCAGAAGCGGCATGCCGGTGGTCAGCCCGCCGAGAATACCGCCGTGGCGGTTGGTATGGGTGCGCACGGCGCCGGCTTCGGCAAAGTAGGCGTCGTTGTTCTCCGAGCCGCGCATGCGCGCGGCCTGGAAACCCGCGCCGAACTCGACGCCCTTGACGGCCGGTATGGCGAACAGCGCCGCGCTCAAACGGTTCTCCACGCCGCCGAACATGGGATCGCCAAGCCCGGGCGGCAGGCCCGTCACGGCGCATTCCACGACGCCGCCGACCGAATCCCCCGCCGCTTTTGCCTCCAGGATCAGCGCCTGCATGGCCGCGCCCCGTTCGTCGTTAAGCACGGGAAAGGGCTTTGCCGCCGCGGCGGAGAGCAGTTCGGGCGCGGGAAGCTCGGGGTAGGGCGTATCCGCAACGGCGCCGACCGAGGCGATGTGCGCGCCGACGGCAATCCCCTTTTTTTCGAGCCATTGCAGGCACAGGCCGCCCGCCGCGCTCAGGGGCAGGGTCAGCCTGCCGGAAAACGCACCGCCGCCGCGCACGTCGTGCCAGCCGCGGTACTTGACATGTGCCGGATAGTCGCAGTGGCCGGGCCGGGGCACGTTTTTGAGCTCGCTGTAGTCCGCGCTGTGCACATCGGCGTTTTCAAACAGGAGCACAAGCGGCGCGCCGCAGGTTTTCCCGTCCGCAAGCCCGGCCATAACCCGGGGCGCGTCGGCCTCCCGCCTGCCCGTCGCAAGGGCCGACCGGCCCGGCGCGCGGCGCGCCAGGAAGCGACCCAGCGCCTCCATATCCGCCTGAAAGCCCGGCGGGAACCCCTCGATCACACAGCCGACCGACGGCGCGTGCGACTGCCCGAATATGGTGATTTTCAAACGGTTTCCAAAGCTATTCGACATCGATCCGCCCTCCCAGTTTCCGCAGATCGCTGAAAAATCCCGGGTAGGACTTTTCAACGGCCTGCGCATTTTCAATCGTGACAGCCGCGCTGCACACCGAAGCTGCCAGCGCGGCGGCCATGGCGATCCGGTGGTCGCCATGCGCGTCCGTACGTCCGCCGCAAAGCGCGCCCCGGCCCGCGATGCGCATGCTGTCGCGCGCCTCTTCCGCCTGCGCGCCGAGGTCGCGCAGCAGGCCGGTCACCGTGTGCAGGCGGTCGCTCTCCTTGAGCCGCAGCCGGCCCGCGTTCTCCAGGGCCGACTCCCCCGCCGCCGACGCCAGCAGGACGGCCAGGACCGGGACGAGGTCGGGCGTTTCGGATACGTCGAGGCGCAGCGGACGCGATCCGGCGCCGGGCCGGACGCGGCACGCGCCGCCGGCGCAGTCCACCTGCGCGCCGAAGCGTTCCAGAATCTGTACGACCGCGCGGTCCGGCTGCAGGCTTGCGGGGTCCAGGCCGCAGACCGTCACATCCCCGCCGAGCGCGCCCGCGCAGAGCCAGACGGCGCTGTTGGAGTAGTCGCCCTCCACGGCGTATGTGCCGGGAGAACGGTAGGTCTGCCCGCCGCGGACAAGCCAGCCGCCCTGCCGGGCGTCCGCCTCAATCCCGAACGCCGCGAGCGTGCGCAGCGTCATATCCACATACCCGGACGACTGCAGCGGCGAAGTGAGCGCGATCACGCTGTCCCCCTCCAGCAGGGGCAGGGCGAACAGCAGCCCGGAGATGTACTGGGAGCTGATATTGCCCGGCAGCTCGTACACGCCGGCCCGCAGCGGGCCGCGCAGCGAGAGGGGCAGCCTGTCGCCGCTGAGGCGGCAGCCGTTTTCCGAAAGGGCGCGGCAGAGGGCCGACATGGGCCGCTCCGGGAGTCGGCCCGCGCCGCCGGCCTCGGCCTGCGCGCACAGCGCCGCCGCGACGGGCAGGACCAGGCGCGCCGTCGTCCCGCTCTCGCCGAAAAAGAGGGCCGGACGCGCGGACGCGCCGTGCGGGCGGGGCGTAATGCGCAGGCCGGACGGCGTGCGCACGGCGGACGCGCCCAGGGCGGCGGCGCAGGCCACCGTCGCCTCTATATCCTGCGAGAACGAGGAGAGAACGATGTCGGTGGGGCCGTCGCTGAGCGCGGCGGCAAGGATGGCGCGGTGCGCGTCCGACTTGGAGGGGATGGCGTCCAGCGTCCCGCGCAGCGGGCCGGGCGATATGGTCGCGCGCATCAGGCATCCCTCCCCAGTTCAAAAATATGCATAAGCTCCTCCACCCGCGCCCGGTGCAGGATACAGCGGCCGCGCCGTATGGGGAGCACGAGCGTTATCTCCGCGCCGCTGCGCTTCTTGTCGCGCAGGGCGGCTTCGGCGAGAACGGAGGCGGGCAGGTCCGTCCGCGTCGGCAGACCCAGCTTCTGCAGCAGCGCGGCCAGCCGCGGCGCGCAGTCCTCCTCTGAAACGCCCAGTCTCCAGGCGGCCCGCGCCATCATCACCATGCCGATGGCAACGGCGCTGCCGTGAGACACCTGAAAGTCCGTGGCGCGCTCTATGGCATGGGCGGCGGTGTGGCCGAAGTTGAGGAGCTGGCGGTCGCCCACGTCGCGTTCGTCGGCGGCGACCAGGCCGCGCTTGATCTGCACGCAGCGCGCCACCAGCGCGGGCAGGGGCTGCGCGCCGTCCTCCAGCATATCGAGAAGCTGTGCGTCCGCAATCATACCCGCCTTTACGGCCTCGGCCATTCCGTCGGCAAAGACGGGCGCGGGCAGGGTCTGGAACACGTCGCAGTCGCACAGGACGAGCGAGGGCTGCCAGAACGCGCCGGCGAGGTTCTTGCCGGCGGACAGGTTGACGGCCGTCTTGCCTCCGACCGACGCGTCCACCGCCGCGAGCAGGGTGGTGGGGACCTGTATGAATTCAATCCCGCGCAGATAGACCGCCGCGGCAAAGCCCGCCATATCGCCCGCAACGCCGCCGCCGAGCGCGACGACGAGGTCGCTGCGGGTGCAGGGGACGGCTGCAAGCGCGTCCAGAATCCGGGCCAGGGTCGCCACGGTTTTGGATTCCTCGCCGGGCGCGAACGTGAAGCTGCGCACCGAAAATCCGGCGCGCGTAAGCGACGCCTCGGCGGCCGCGCCGTACAGGGCGTAAACCGTCTCGTCGCTGACGAGCAGGGCGCTGCAGGGCGCTTTTACGGCGGCGGCGCGCCGGCCGAGCGAATCGAGGCAGCCCGCGCCGATACATACGTCGTAGTCTCTGGACGCGTGTACATGCACTGTGGTCATGGTTCTATCCCCTCTTTCTCTGTCTGCGTTTTGCGGATCCGGCCCGCGCGCAGCATGGCGCGAAGGCGGTCCGGATCCGGCTGTGAAATCGCCGCGCGGAACTGCTCAAGCCGTTCGATCAGGCCCGCAATTTCGCGGCAAAGGTTCTCCCGGTTATCTACAAAGAGCTGCGTCCACATCTGCTCGTTCAGATAGGCCACCCGCGTCATATCCTGAAAACTGCCGCCGGTAAAGCCCGACGCCATATCCGCCGCCGGGCTCTGGATATAGGCGCTGGACACGACGTGGGCAAGCTGGGAG
This sequence comes from uncultured Eubacteriales bacterium, assembly GCA_905209135.1. Lineage (GTDB taxonomy): Bacteria > Bacillota > Clostridia > Oscillospirales > UMGS1783 > UMGS1783. The sequence continues at coordinate 12,537 of CAJLRT010000001.1, read as the reverse complement.
GTGTAGGCGATCACGGCGTCGTGCGTTTCTGCATCCGTGCATATGACCCGGCCGAAGCCGAGCTTGCAGAGGAAATCCGACAACGCCTGCACCTGCTCCTCCCCTGCCGCGCCCGGCACGAGCAGGATGGACGCGCCGCGGAACAGGTCGGCGCGGGACGCGGAGAATCCGGAGCGCTCGGTGCCGGCCATGGGATGCGCGCCGACAAACGTGAATCCGTATTCCGCCGCGAGCGCCGCGCCCGCAGCGCACACGGCGCTTTTGACGCCGCCGCAGTCCATGACGACTGCGGAGCGCGGCAGGGCCGCGGCATGCGCGCGCAGCCATTCGGCGCACTCGCGCGGGTAGAGGGCCAGCACGAGCAGGTCGACCGATGCGAGCGCCGCCCCGTCAAGCGGGCCGTCCACCGCGCCCGATGCGACGGCGGCGGAAAGGACGGCGGCGTCTGTGTCCGCGCCGTAAACGGCGCAGTCCGCCGCGGCGCGCGCCGCCTTGGCAAAAGAGCCGCCGATCAGCCCCAAGCCCACGATCCCTATGCGTTTGCTCTCCATGTTCACACCTCAGCGACCAGCGCACGCAGCGCACGCACGTCGGCCGCCAGGGCGTCGAACGCCTCCGGCGTCAGGGACTGCTGGCCGTCGCACGCGGCGTGCGGCGGGTCGTTGTGCACTTCAATAATCAGGCCGTCCGCGCCCGCAGCGACGGCGGCTAGGGCCATGGGCCTGACGAGTTTTGCAATGCCGGTGGCATGGCTCGGATCGACAATGACGGGCAGGTGCGTCATGCTCTTGAGCAGCGGGACGGCGGACAGGTCCAGCGTATTGCGGGTCGCGGTCTCAAAGGTGCGTATGCCGCGCTCGCAGAGGATGACCTGTTCGTTGCCTCCGGCGAGGATGTATTCCGCGCTCATCAGCAGTTCCTGCAGCGTGCTCGACAGGCCGCGCTTGAGCAGGATGGGCTTTCGGATATGGCCCAGCTCCTTGAGCAGCTCAAAGTTCTGCATGTTGCGCGCGCCGACCTGGATGACGTCGACCTCGTCGAACAGATAGAGCTGGGACAGGTCCATGATCTCCGTGACAATGGGCAGGCCTGTCAGGCGTTTGGCCTCCAGCAGAAGCTCAATCCCCTTGTCGCGCAGGCCCTGGAACGCATAGGGCGAGGTGCGGGGTTTGAACGCGCCGCCGCGAAGCATGGCCGCGCCCGAGGCCCCTACCGCCTGCGCGATGGTGCACAGCTGCTGTTCCGACTCGACCGAACAGGGACCCGCGATCATGGCGAAATGGCCGCCGCCGATTTTTGCGCCGCCCGCGTCCACAACCGTGTCCTCCGGGTGCATCTTGCGGTTGGCGAATTTATACGGCTCCTGAATGCGCTTGACATCCTCGACAATGTCGAGCGCGTTGAGCAGGTCGATGTCCACAACGGTGGTATCGCCCACAAGGCCCAGTATGGTGCTGTTGACGCCCTGGCTCTCGTGGATGTCCAGATGAAAGCTCTTCAGCCAATCTTTGAGATTGTTAAGCTGCTGCTGGTCGGGATTGCTTTTGAGTATGACTACCATGTTCCTCGCTCCTTTGACATAAAAAAATGCCGCAGCATTTCACTGCGGCATTGTGTATTGAAAAAATCGGTTTGGTCTACGCGGTCCCGACAGTCCCTTTACTGCGCACAGTGCAATGCGAAAAAGCCTTACCAAAGACAAAATAGGTAAAGCTAAAGTAAAAGTAAAATGCAACTGTCAGCAAAAGCGGCAATGTCATGGATCTTCTCCAAAACTTTATTTTTATATATTTTACTCCCGGCCGGGCCGGTTTGTCAAGCATTAATTTTGAGAAATAAATTTGAGCGAGATATCGAGCGCCTCGACCGAGTGGGTCAGCGCGCCGATGGAGATGACGTCCACGCCCGTCCGCGCGACTTCACGGATATCCCGCTTCGCCATATTCCCGCTCGCCTCCACGATTGCGCGGCCCGCGATATAGTCCACCGCCTCGCGCATGGCGTCCAGCTCCATATTGTCGAGCATGATGATGTCCGCCCCGGCGGCAACCGCCTCGCGGACCATGTCCATGTCCTCGCACTCGACTTCGATTTTCAGCACGAAGGGGGCGTACCGGCGCGCCATATCGACCGCCGCGGCAATGCTGCCCGCGGCTTTGATGTGGTTGTCCTTAATCAGCACGCCGTCGGAGAGGTTGAAGCGGTGGTTGCTGCACCCGCCCGCCTTGACCGCGTACTTCTCGAGCACGCGCAGGCCCGGCATGGTCTTGCGGGTGTCGGCGATGGACACGCCGCAGCCGGCCACCATCTCCCTGTATCTGGCCGCCATGGTTGCGACGCCGCACATGTGCTGCATCAGGTTGAGCGCGGTGCGCTCCGCGGTCAGGATATTGCGCGCGCTGCCAGAGACGCGCGCGACGACCTCGCCGGCCTTGGCGGCGTATCCCTCCTCCACGCCCGGGGCGGGCTGGAACACGATCGACGGGTCGACCAGCTCAAAAACGCGCGCGGCGACAAACAGGCCGCAGATGATCCCGGATTCCTTGGCGATAAACTCGCCCTCGATATGCGTTTGCGGAGCGATGGTCGAGGCGGTGGTAATATCGCCCGTGCCGATGTCCTCTTTCAACGCGAGCTTTACGATCTCGTCGTACAGGAGCGCTTTAATCATTGTCTCCGTCCTCCCTGTAATGTGCGCCGACGCTCTCCTTGCGCGCATATGCGCCCTGCAGTACGGCAATGCCCGTCGTGGCCATGTTCAGCACCTCGATGTGGTGCAGGTTCTGAAGCTGGCGGCGGGACAGGTTGTCTATGATATGCTGCAGGCGGCGGATCCCGCTCTGCAGGTTCTTTCCGTTGCGGATGATTCCGCCGTCGTCCGACATGACCTTGCGCGTGCGCTCGCGGTAGTCGTTGATGCGGACGCGGTCGCACTCACAGCCCGATTCGGGCGCGTAGTCGGGTTCGCCCGGCTCGCCGCGACCCGCCGCGCCGATATGCGCCGCGCAGCGGTTCCCGAACACGAGGCACTCCAGCAGGGAGTTGCTGGCAAGCCGGTTGGCGCCGTGCACGCCCGTGCAGGACGATTCGCCGACGACGTACAGGCCGGGCACGCTGGTCTGGGCGTTGAGGTCGGTTTTGACCCCGCCCATGAAATAGTGCTGGACGGGAACGACCGGGATGAGTTCTCTGGTGATGTCGATCCCCCGCTCCAGGCAGGTTTCGTAGATGGTCGGGAACCGGTCCTTAATGAAATCGGCGCCCTTGTAGCTGATGTCCAGGTAGGCTTTGTCGCTGCCCGTCTCACGCATGCGCTTGAAGATCTCGCGCGCGACGATGTCGCGGGGCGCAAGGTCCTCCAGCGGGTGCCTCCCCGCCATAATCCGTTCCCCGTTCACATCGTACAGCAGGCCGCCGTCGCCGCGCACCGCCTCGGAAATGAGGAAGTACTGGCCGTGGACGTCGGGCAGGGCCAGGGCCGTGGGATGGAACTGGACGAACTCCATGTTCCCGAGCGCCGCGCCGGCCCGGCTGGCCGCCGCGATCCCGTCGCCCGTGGCGGTTGCGGGATTTGTCGTATAGCGGTAGACGCGCCCGATGCCGCCCGTGCACAAAACGAGGTTGGAGGTGCGGTAGCGGCGGAACTGCCCGCCGTGCCGGCAGGTCACGATCCCGCACACGCCGCCGTCGTTTGTCAGTATGTCCGTCAGAAACTCGTTTTCGTAGATGGTCACGTTCGGGCGCTCGTGCAGGATGGCGCCGAGGCCCTCCACAAGCCGGCGTCCGGTCGCGTCCTTGCCGCTGTGCACGATGCGGTTGGTGCTGTGGCCGCCCTCGCGGCCAAGGTCCAGGCTGCCGCTCTCGTCATAGTCGAACGGCACGCCCATTTCGATGATCCTGCGGATGTGGCCGGGCCCCTCGGTGACAAGGGTGCGCACGGCCGCCTCGTCGCACTGGCCCGCGCCGGCAACGAGGGTGTCGCGGATGTGCAGGTCGAAGTTGTCGTCCTTGAGCGTAACCGCGGCAATGCCGCCCTGTGCAAACCACGAACTGGATACCTGCCCGTCCTTTTTGAGGAGCATCAGGCAGCGCGCGTTCGCCGGAAGATTCAGGGCTGTATAGATCCCGGCAAGGCCGCCGCCGACAATGATGGTGTCGTAGGTCTCGGTCGGCAGCGATGCAAGGCTGCCCGAGTAGATGTAGCGTCTCACTCTTCCATATCTCCAATATTATTTAATGCTGTGTTATATTTTTTATCCCTACCGCGCAGGGCGCGGAAAAAATCGGTGAGCAGGCCGCCGCAGCGCTCGGCAAGAACGCCGCCCGTCACTGCGGGAAGGTGGTTGAACGGATGCGCGTACAGGTCGGTCATGGACCCAAGCGCGCCGCCCTTCGGGTCGTACGCCCCGAAATAGATATGCCGGATACGGGCGTTGATCGCCGCGCCCGCGCACATGGGGCAGGGCTCCAGCGTCACATACAGGTCGCAGTCGCACAGCCGCCAGCTTCCGATATGGGCGCACGCCTCGTGGATCGCCTCGATCTCGGCGTGGCAGAGCGCGTTTTGCAGCGTCTCCCTGCGGTTGCGGCCGCGGCCTACGATCTGCCCGCCGCACACGACCACCGCGCCGACCGGCACTTCCAGCTCGGCGGCGATCAGCAGGGCGAGGCGGATGGCCTCTTCCATGAACTGCTCCGTCATAGGATTCCCAGCGCCGACACGGCGGCGGCAATGCCCAGGCAGAGGACGGCGACGGTGATAAACGCGGGGTGCAGCACTGCGGCCGAGACAGCGCGGCCGAAGGAGAGCGGGTCTTTCGACGCGCGCCGGTGCCGCACGGCCATGACCACAAGCGAGATGAAGCCGACGACGAACAGGCCGGCGAACAGGATCATGAAATTGCGCTCGGCCAGAAACGCGTCGCCCGTGCGCGCGCTCCAGTACATGGATATATAGGACATGAGGTTGTTTACGGCGTGGATGATGACGACCGACCAGATGGACTGCGTTTTCAGATAGACATACCCGAGCAGGAGCCCGGCGCAGACGGCGAACGGAATCTGCTCCGCCGTCATGTGAATCAGGCCGAACAGCAGCGCCGAGACGACGACCGCCATGCCCTTGTTGTACAGACCCAGCCTGCCCGCGATGATGCCGCGGAAGACGAACTCCTCCATAAACGCGGGGAAAATCACCAGTGCGAACAGGACGAGCAGGTTATTGACGGGGTCGTCCGTTATGGCATACATGCCCCCGGCGGACTCCAGCAGCCCCGCGCGGTGAAAGAGCAGGTCGCCGGCATCGCTCAGAATGCTCGCGACATAGTTGATCGCGACCACGCCGAACGCGCCGCCGGCCGTATACCAGAATTTCGGCCGCCCGCACTTGAAATACTCCCCTGCAGGCTGCCGGTAGGTGATGAGAAAATAGAAGCCGATCGGCAGGGCGAACATGAAGAAATAGAGCATGATGGACTGCATCAGCGCGAGCCGGTCGCCGATGGGCGAGACGGCCGAGGAGGCCGCCGGCGCGCTCAGCGAACCGGAGAACACGGCGAATACGGCGACGCTGAACAGGTTGGTCAGCACCTGCAGGCCCATGAAGACCAGAGTCAGGATTGTGACTCCCCTTTTCAGGGAGCGTACCCACGCCTGCTGCGGCGTTACATATGTCATGCCGGCAATCCTCCTTATTTCTACCCGTACCTCTCTGAAAAACCCGGAATATAGTCATAAATTATAGCATAGCGCACATGGAAAATCAACGATTTGCCCTGCGGCTTTCCAAATACCAGACAAGCTTTTGCCGCAGCCGCGGCTGCGGGCCGCCGCACGGGCTTCAGCCGATGCTGGCCTGGCCGCCCATATAGGGGCGCAGCGCCTCGGGAACCGCGACTGTGCCGTCGGCCTGCAGATTGTTTTCCAGAAACGCGATCAGCATGCGCGGCGGCGCGACCACCGTGTTGTTGAGCGTGTGCGGGAAGTAGTTCCCGCTTTCGCCGCGCACCCGGATGCCGAGCCTGCGGCTCTGCGCGTCGCCCAGATTGGAACAGCTCCCCACCTCAAAGTACTTCTGCTGGCGGGGCGACCACGCCTCGACGTCGACGCTCTTGACCTTCAGGTCGGCAAGGTCGCCCGAACAGCACTCCAGCGTGCGGACCGGGATATCGAGCGTGCGGAAAAAGTCGACCGTGTTCTGCCACATTTTATCGAACCACGCCATGCTCTCCTCCGGTTCGCAGACGACGACCATCTCCTGCTTTTCAAACTGGTGGATGCGGTAGACGCCCCGCTCTTCAATACCGTGCGCGCCCACCTCCTTGCGGAAACAGGGGGAATAGCTCGTCAGCGCCTGCGGCAGATCCTTTTTGTCGAGCATGGTATCGATAAACCGGCCGATCATGGAGTGCTCGCTCGTGCCGATCAGGTACAGGTCCTCGCCCTCGATTTTATACATCATGTTCTCCATCTCGGCAAAGCTCATCACGCCGGTGACGACTTCGCTGCGGATCATGAAGGGCGGGATGAAATAGGTGAAGCCGCGGCCGATCATGAAATCGCGGGCATAGGAGAGAACTGCGGAGTGCAGCCGCGCAATATCGCCTTTCAGATAGTAAAAGCCGTTGCCGCTGGTCTTGCGCGCGCTGTCCAGGTCTATCCCGCTCAGGCGCTCCATGATATCCACGTGATAGGGGACTTCAAAGTCGGGCACGGCCGGTTCGCCGAAGCGCTCCACTTCGACGTTCTCGCTGTCGTCCCGGCCGATGGGCACGGACTTGTCGATAATGTTGGGGATGACGAGCATCCGCTCGCGGATCTTTTCCGCAAGCTCCGCTTCAAGCGTTTCAAGCGCGGCCAGCTCCGCGGCGATCTCGCCCACTTCGGCCTTGGCGCGCTCGGCCTCGTCCCGCTGGCCTTTCGCCATCAGGCCGCCGATGCTCTTGCTGATCGAATTACGCTGGCTGCGCAGATAGTCGCCGCGGGCCTTGGCGTCGCGGAACTGCCTGTCGAAGTCCAGCACCTCGTCGACGAGGACGAGCTTGTCGTCCTGAAACTTTTTGCGGATATTATCCTTTACCAGTTCGGGGTCGTTTCGCAGCAGTTTGATGTCCAGCATACCAATCTTCCTTTCATAAAAAAAGAATCCTCCATCCCCATGGGACGGAAGATTCCGCGTTGCCACCCAAATTACCGGCGCTGTGTGCGGCCGGTCGCTCTGCGGCGCGGTACGGGGCGCCTCCCCTCCGGCTTTCGCCGGCCACTCGAAAAGCGGAAACAGCCGCCGCCGCCGCCGGGTCGCACCAGCCCCCGGCTCTCTTGAGACAACGCAACGGCATTTTCTTTTCTCAGTCGTGTTAAAAAATATTATAGTATAAGTTTTTCACTTTTGCAAGCCTTTTATACGTGAATTTGATCGGGGAACATACGGCGGCCGCGGCGGCGGAAGCCGGTCACGGTCCTGCGGCGGGGACGACGCATAAAAGCGTCCGCAAACGCAGGGCGCGGTTGGCCGGAAAGCGGCGCGGAGCCGGCACGGGCGTGCGGGAATGGGCGCGGCGGCGGATAAGGCGGGCGCCGCGCGGCAGAAAAAGCGACGGGCGGCCGCGGCGGTCAGTCCAGCCGGGCGTAGGCGGCGCGCAGGCGCTCCAGAACAAACGCGCGGTCCACGCCCGCGGTAAACGCGGCGTTCGGCGCGCCGGGAAGGGCGGTCAGCCGGCCCAGGCCGTCCGGCTCGAGGCGCAGGGATTGCGTTTTAAACCGCTCCGGGTAGCGGTAGGCCAGCACCGCGGTCGCATCGTGCACGATCGCGCCGCTGTCGCCAAGGCGCAGGCTCATGTCGTAGTTATAGCGCAGGATGGCGGCGAACTGGCCGCGCGGCGTGTCCGGCGGCGCGCTGAGGTCCGCAACGGAGGCGATCTCCCGCTGCGTGAGCTGGACCTGGTGCGTTGCGTCAAGCGGGACGAGCTGCGGCGAAAGCCCGCTCTCCAGCACGGCGCGCACGGCCTGCGGGTCGCAGGCGAAATTAAACTCCGCGCCGCTGTCCATATTCGACTCGTGCAGCCCGCCGCCCATCACAACCACCCGGCCGAGCTGCGCCTGCGGGTATTTTGCGAGCAGGCGGGCGAGATTGGTCAGCGGGCCGAGGGCGATATAGTCGGGCCGGCCCAGTTGCCGGACGGTTTCGTACAGCGCGTCGGTCCCGCCCTGCGCAATGTCCGCGGGCACGAAGGCGCGCAGGCGCACGCCGCCCACGCCGTTTTCCCCGTGCACGTATTCCGCGGTGTGCCCGCTTCCCGAAAGCGGCCCGTCCGCCCCGTAGAGCACGGGCACGCCGGGAAAGAGCAGACCGGTGAGGTCGACCGCGTTTTTCTTTGTATATGCATGCGGGACGTTTCCGTAGGTGGAGACGACCAGGCGCACGTCCAGCCCCTCCGCCGCGGCGACCAGCAGGGCCACTGCGTCGTCGGTGCCGGGGTCTGTGTCTATGATGAGGGGACGGTCGGTCCACATAGCGCTTCCTCCTCTGCCAAAGCTGCGTTTACGCGCCGAACTCCGTGCGCTTGAGCACGGTCTGCTTCAGTTCGGGCGTGAGACGGTTGAAGTATTCCGAATAGCCGCCGGTGCGCACGATGAGGTTCTCGTGCTTTTCGGGGTGCGCCATCGCGTCGAGAATCTCTTCGCGGGACAGGCAGCTGATCTGCACCTGCATGCCGCCCTCCTCAAAAAAGCCGAGCACCAGCGGGCGCAGGGCGGCGCGCAGAAACTGCTTCTGTAGCCGGAGGTTCAACACGGGCGTGCCCAGCGCCGACTGGAGCGGCAGCTTTGCCACGCTGCGCAGCAGGGCTGTGGGGCCGGCCGTGTCCCGGCCCTGCACGGCGCCGAGCGAATCGGCAAGCGGCTCTCCGGCCGCGCGGCCGTCGGGCGTGGCGGGGACGGCCCGGCCCGCGTCCACATAGGTGGTGAACTGGATGGAGGCGGGCAGAAACGCGCCGCCCAGGTATGGCGTGCGCTGGTCCAGCGACGCAAAGGCGCGGCGCACAAAATCGGCCGCGAGCGCGTCCGCCGCGTCGTCGTCCACGCCGTAGACGGGCATGTCGCGCAGGCGGGCCAGATAGGCGGGGTCGTGCGCGTCCACCGCCGCGATAAACGCCTGCGGGCTGTATAGCTTCTTCCCATATACCAGCTCGCGCACGGCGAGCAGGGAGTCGATCACGTTCACAAGGCCGGCGAAATTGATAATGCTCCAGTTGTAGCGCGCGCCGCCCGCGTTGAAGTCGAGCCCGCGGTCGATACAGTCGTCGATCAGCAGCGTGCGCACCGGCTGCGGCCGCACCTCGGCGCGGGTGCGGCGGAAGTCGTTGATCTGGTCCAGCGTCTGCGCCACCACGGCCGCCGTGCGCGCCATAAGCCCGTTGTAGAACGCGTCAAAATCCGCGCAGTCGGCAAGGCTCTCGCGCATCCAGCCGGAAAAAACGAGGGGCATATTGATGCCCGCGTCGAGCGAGCCGACGTTGGACAGCCCCGCGAGCATCGTCTCCGTACAGCCGCCGCCGTTAAATCGCAGGCGGTCGGCCTCCGGAATGTCCGGGAAGCGGCGAGCCAGCTCCTGCTGGTAGCGCTGTTCGCAGTAGAGCGCCGGCGAACCGCAGCTCGTCTCGAGCGCGTCGGCCGCGGCCTGCCAGACCTCGTCCGGCGTATCGGGCGTGACGCGCAGCTCGACGCTCGGCCGGCGCAGGCCCCTGACGGCGCGCAGGACCTGCAGGGTGAGCGGGTTGCAGTCCGGCCCGACCGCGCTCGACCAGCCGTCGTTCCGGTCCACGATTTCAAAGTATTCGCGAAGCAGCGGCGTGATATCCTCGCCGCGGTAATACCCGATCAGGTCCGCGTCGAGCCGGCCGGGATTGTCGCAGCCGTCGATGAAATAGATGAAGTTCCAGCACACAACCGCTTCATACAGGCTGCGCGCAGGCTGAAACGGCACGCGGCGCAGCGCCTCTATTAGCTGCGCGTCCGCGTTCTGCGCCTCCAGCAGCGCAAGCGAACGGGCGTGATATGCGCGTATGCCGGCGAGAATTTCCAGAAGCCCGTCCCTGAAATCCCCCTCCGGCAGGGCGCTTACCCGCTCGGCATAGCGGTCCAGTCCCTCCTGGAGCACACGGCCATAGTTGGGAATGGAGTGCACATAGCCCGCGCCGCCCACGACGTGCGGGGGCTTCGGCATCGGCAGGCGCTCCCATTCCTCCCGCATGGCGCGGCAGCAGGCCGCGTCCTTGGCGTCCAGCCGCGCCCAGTCGATCTCCACCGAGACGGTGTAAGAGAAATCCGGCACAACGGCGGGCGGGTTCGGGTATTTCCGTCCCGCAGGATAGAGCTTTCCGCCCAGGTACTCCGGCATCTGCTGGCGCTCCCAGAACATGCGCTGCGCGCGGGCATAGCGGTAAAACGGGCCGCGTCCGGGCTGTTCAAACAGGCCGCCTGCATACGGCTCCCCTATTTCGTAAAAACGCTCGGCAAGAGACTGCATTGCCAAACCTCCCAAATAAAAAATCGGTTTTACAGATTAAGGCTATCATAGCATTTTCAAAGGGAAAAAGCAAGCTGCGTTTTTGTGCGGAAAGAGGAGTGCGCAGGCTTTTTTAACGGCGGGTATCTTGACAACCACCGGCAAATCATATACACTATATTCCATACGGCGGCGCGCAGGCGGCGCTGTGAGGAAAACCGGATACGCCCTCGTAGTTAAATGGATATAACACGGACCTCCTAAGTCTGAATTACAGGTTCGATTCCTGTCGAGGGTGCCACTCGCCGGAGCAAGCCATACCGCTTGCTCCGGCTTTTTTCAGAAGCCGCGCACATTCCGCCGCGCTTCCGTCCCCCGCATGGCAGGCCACATTTCGCCTGCGCACCATGCGGGGCCCCGGCTGCACACGGGGGCGGGACTCCGAGAAACGGCCGCGCGCAGACGGAAAAACAGGCGCGCCTGCGCCGGATTGAAGACAAATTCTCCGTTTATTATACGAAAATCCCATTGTCCGCACCTATGCGCCGTGATATACTATGTTACAGAAAACAAAAAAGGAGCGAAGTTGTATGGATATACCCAGAAAAGAGCATCCCAAGCCGCAGTTTGAGCGCGCCGCGTGGACGAATCTCAACGGGACCTGGGATTTTGAAATCGACAACGGCCGCAGCGGCCAGGCCCGGGGCCTGTATGAAACGCAGGCGGAGTTTTCGGGGAAGATCACCGTGCCGTTCTGCCCGCAGAGCAGGCTCTCCGGCGTGGAGCACAAGGATTTTCTGTACGGCGTATGGTACAGGCGCGCGTTCACCCTCACGCAGCGTGAGGCGGAGTCCCGGACCGTGCTGCACGTCGGCGCGGCGGACTACTGCGCGACCCTCTACATAAACGGCCAAATGGCCGGCGAACACAAGGGCGGGTACGTCTCGTTCAGCTTCGATATCAGCCGGTTTGTGCACGCGGGCGAAAACGTCGTTACCATCTACGTCACGGACGACGAGCGCGACCGGCTCATCCCCCGGGGCAAGCAGTCGGAACTGTTCAGGTCCCACGACTGCGACTACACCCGCACCACCGGCATCTGGCAGACGGTATGGCTGGAGTTCACGCCCCGGGCCGCATATATTGAGAGCGCAAAGTATTTCCCGGACGTGTTCAGCCACTCGCTCACCATCCAGGCAAAGCTCAAAGGCTGCGGCGTGCTGCGGGCGACGGCCAGCTATGAGGGCAGGGTCGTGGGTACGGCGGAGGCGATCAGCCGCGGGGGGATCGCGACGCTGACCGTGGACCTGGCGGAAACGCACCTGTGGGAGGTCGGCTGCGGCAGGCTCTACGACCTGGAGCTCCGCTACGGCGACGACAGCGTGCGCAGCTATTTCGGCCTGCGCAGCATCCGGCTCGACGGGATGAAATTCCGCATCAACGAAAAGAGCGTATACCAGCGCCTGGTGCTGGACCAGGGCTTTTACCCCGACGGGATATACACCGCGCCGACGGACGCGGACCTGGAGCGGGACATCGACCTGAGCCTCGCGATGGGCTTCAACGGCGCGCGGCTGCACCAGAAGATATTTGAGGAGCGGTTCCTCTACTACTGCGACAAAAAGGGCTATATCGTATGGGGCGAATACCCCGACTGGGGGCTCGACCACTCCTATGCCGACTGCATTTACGGCATGCTCCCTGAATGGCTCGAGGAGCTGGAGCGGGATTTCAACCACCCCGCCATCATCGGCTGGTGCCCGCACAACGAGACCTGGGATCAGAAAGGCAGAAAGCAGTTCGACGAGGGGATACGCCTGATCTACCGCGTCACCAAGGCGGCCGACCCCACCCGCCCCTGTATCGACACGAGCGGCAACTTCCATGTTGAGACCGATATTTTCGACGTGCACGACTACGAGCAGGATCCGGCCGTGTTCAAGGCGAACTACGACAGGCTGATGACCGAACACGTTCTGCACGACCGGTTTGACAAGATCCAGCACTACGCGGGCGAGCCCACCTTTGTCAGC